>NZ_JBQNBW010000014.1:0-45185 GCF_052169735.1 Treponema sp. | reverse complement strand
AAACGCGAAGATTGCCTCAATAGAGTATTGCAGTCGTTATAATGCGGAATCCCTGGATTTTCAGCGGTTCCCTATTGTTAAAACCTGCTATTTACCGTAAAATTATCCCTTGTGAATAATGAGAGGGCATATACAAAGCCTGATTTTTAAAGACTGCCGATTTTTAATCAACAACCCTGATGCGGCTTGTGAGTATTACCCCCGCACAAATAACTGGAGCAAATATGCATTTTTTTACAAAACCGAGACTGATATGTTGGCTGCTGCTCACCGGAATTGCCGCTGCCTTATTCATCTCATATATGATAAAGCCTCACTATAAGCGCGTTATATTATATTTTCCGCACAGCAGCGACAGCGTAAGAGCCGAAGAACGATATATACCGCCAAGTACGGAATCTGATTTTGCCGCCTCACTTGTAACAGAATTACTGCTTGGATCCGTTCACCATACCGCTGAACGCTTTACCGACCCTGAAATACGCCCGCGCAGCTGTTTTGTCCGCAACCGAGTCCTCTATCTTGATCTACCGCGGCAGGTGTTAACCCCGAAAGTACATACCCCAGATTTTCATACCTTTTACACATTGCTGCAAAAAGCTATCACCGTAAATTGCAAAGATATTGATACCGTGTATGTATACATCGACGGAGTTCCCGCCTATCAGCAGAGTTGAAATATGCTTTGATTCGTGCGGAGGCTTTAATACCTCGACACTTGCGCCGGGGGATGTTGATTTATCGCAGATGCCCTTGACTCTATCGAGAGGACACCCGTATACTTCTTGCATATTCATGAAAGATAAAGAGGAATACAGTATGGAACCGTTTTGTCAGTATTTGGACATTGCACCGGAGGTACAGCAGGCTCTGAATGAGCATCGCCCGGTTGTAGCATTAGAATCAACGATTATTTCACACGGAATGCCCTATCCGCAGAATGTAGAAACAGCTCTGAAGGTTGAACAAACCGTAAGGGAAAGCGGGGCGATACCTGCGACAATCGCAATTATCGGAGGACGTTTAAAGGCAGGTATCAGTGCCGAAGAAATTGATTATTTCGGTAAAAAAGGCGTAGCAATTACCAAGGCAAGCAGGAGGGATATTCCCATCCTTACTGCAAAAGGAGAAGACGGCGCTGCAACTGTTGCTGCTACGATGATTATAGCCCATCTTGCCGGCATTCAAGTATTTGCGACAGGCGGCATCGGCGGGGTACACCGCGGGGCTGAAGTTACCATGGATATTTCTGCAGACCTTGACGAACTTGCCCGTACACCGGTAATGGTTGTCTGTGCAGGTGCAAAATCGATTCTCGATTTAGGTTTGACCCTTGAGTATTTAGAAACAAAAGGAGTCCCTGTTATCGGCTTTGGAACGGAAGAATTACCCGCATTTTATACCCGCAAAAGCGGTTTCCAAGTAAATTACCGCATGGATGAACCAAAGGCTATTGCCGATGCTTTTGCCGTACAGCAGCAACTCGGCTATCGGTCGGGAATGTTAGTCACCAACCCCATTCCGCAAGAATATGCAATGGATTATGATGTTATCAATACGGCAATTAATGAAGCCATTGCACGGGCTGCAAAACTCGGTATTAAAGGAAAAGACACAACCCCGTATCTTTTAAATGAGATAAAAGAAATTACCGGCGGCAAAAGCCTCGATGCAAATATCCAGCTTGTACTCAACAATGCACGGCTTGCATCCCGTATTGCAGCCGCATTAGCTCGGTAATAAGCGCATCGCATCTATGCCTCTACCCGGAACTATTGCCGGCTATGAGGAACCTCTATAAATCAACAACCCTAATGCGACTTGTAAGCATTACCCCACCGCACGAATTTTAAAACGGGAGGGTATAACTTATAGCGTAAAAGGTGTATAGTAGTGAGAAGATACCGCGGAAAACCTCTAACGGTCAGCATCCTTGGAGCTATTAGACCTGTTCGATAACTGAGTTGCCGAACAGGTCGATAAGTTCTAAATCGCACAAATAATGCGATTTAGAACATCGCATTTCAAGGTACCCGGTTCTGAAACGGAAGTTTCCGAATCGGTTTATTCTATTCAGACAACGCCGGTTTTTTGTAAAGAACTCCGGTGTTATCGTACATCCCATCTATGGAGGAAATTATGGATCAAAAGAAACGGAAGGTAACCATTGTCGGTGCAGGAGCAGTTGGCTCAACCTTTGCCTATGCCCTAGCTCAGAGCGGTTTTGCGGATGAAATTGCCATAACCGATATGAATAAAAACTTTGCGGAAGGACAAGCAATGGACTTAGTACACGGTCTTCCCTTTTTACCGCAAGTTGACATCCATGCAGGCGGTCAAGAGGACTATCATGACAGCGATATTATCGTAATTACAGCCGGAGCAAAGCAGCAGCCGGGAGAAACCCGTATAGACCTTCTCAAACGAAACGCAGCAATTATTGAAACCATTGCAAAAGATATTGCAGCAAGCGGCTGTAAAGGGGTGATGCTCCTTGTCAGTAATCCTGTTGACATACTCACCAAGGTTGCACAAGAAGCAAGCGGCTGGGACTGCGGCAGGGTTATTGGTTCCGGAACCGTTCTGGATACAGCCCGATTCCGCTACGTACTGAGCAAAGAATGCGATGTCGATGCCCGTAATATACACGGTTATATCTTAGGAGAACACGGCGATAGCGAATTTGCTGCATGGTCGATGACAAGTATTGCCGGCCGGCGTGTTGATGAATACTGCCAAAGCGGAAGCCATAAATCAGGTATTCATTTTGATAAAGAAAAGATCATCGACGATGTGCGCCATTCAGCATATCACATCATTGACTATAAAGGTTCTACCTACTTTGCAGTCGGCTTGGCGCTTACCCGGATTGCCGGCGCTATTCTCCGGAATGAACGCAGTATTCTTTCCGTGTCGATGACGCTTAATGGAGAGTTTGGACTAAAGGACGTTTGTTTAAGCGTGCCGTGCATTGTCGGCAGAAGCGGTGTAGAGCAGATTATCGAAGGGGAGTTACCGGCAGACGAACAGGCTGCGCTGGAATCAAGCGCACAGCGGCTCAAAGAAGCGCTCGCTTCTATCCGGTAAGAGCTCGCAAAACACAGAGTACGGCGGGCTGTATAATCTCGATAAATAGCTGCTATACGGTCACCATACACCGATACGGTGTGTAAGCATTAACATTTAGCACGAATAGCCGATAGCTGCCGTCAAAAAGCAAACTGCGATCGCTACAGCCCGGCGGTTTTCTTATGGAGATACACTATGTCTTTAAACTGTACTGAAATTGATAAAATTCTGGAAGAACTTGACCTTGAAGGCTCATATATCCAGAAAATTGTGCAGTCTTCGTATTCAGTGATGGTACTGCATCTCTATAAAAACCGCCCGGTAAACTTGCTCATCTGTTTGGAACCGGGGGCGTGCCGTCTCCACGAAACACGGCAGAAAATCCCAAAATTCGATAAGCCGCTCCGGTTTATGGAACTGCTGAGATCCCGGCTCCGCGGAGCAAAAATCACAAAAGCTGAACAGCTCAACCATGACCGCATTGTTAAGCTTTCACTCGAAGCGGCTTCAGGCTCGCTCCATCTTTACATTCGGTTATGGAGCGGGGCGGCAAACATGATTCTCACCGATAACGGAGTTATCGTGGATGCCTTCTACCGCCGCCCTTCCCGCCATGAAATAAGCGGTGAGTCATGGCGGGAGCCTGAAGCCGCGCAGCCTGACACGGCAGCACAACCGGCAAAGGTGTATACCATCCGCAGCTATGACCCGGCGCTCAGCTTTAACGAGGCTATTGACCAATGGTATGCACAAAAAGCCCCCGTCCTTTCGCTGGAAGCCCTCCGTGCGGAAGCTGAGCAATTCTATGGGCTTAAAATCGAAAAACTCACCCGCGCACTGGAAAAACTCACTGCAAAAAAGCAGTCGTTCTTAGAATCCGGTACGCTCAAACACCAAGGGGACATACTGCTGGCAAACCTCTACCGTATACCACCGGGAGCTTCAGTTATCGAACTTGAAGACTATGCAGAGGATAACCGCATTATCCACATCAACCTTGATCCCCGAAAAACCGCACAGGAAAATGCTGCCGTGTACTACGAGCGGTATAAAAAAGCGGTATCAGGGCTGGAAGCGCTTACCGATGATATTGAAGCCTCTAAACGGGCAATAGAATCACTCATTGCTGAACGCGAACAGCTGCGGCATGAAGAAAATCCGCATATCATAGATAAAATCCTTCGTAAAAAGAAAATCCCTGCACAGCAAAAACACGCAGCGCAAGAAAAAGAACGCCCGGGACTCACCTTTTATTATCAGGACTGGATTCTCTATGTCGGCAGAACCGCAGCCGAAAACGATGAACTGTTGCGGCACCATGTACGCGGAAAAGATATGTGGCTCCATACGCGGGACTATGCAGGAGGCTATGTCTTTATCAAAAATAAAAACGGAAAGACGGTACCGCTTCCTGTCTTAATCGCTGCGGGAAATCTTGCAGTATTTTATTCAAAAGCCCGCAGAAACGGACAGGCTGACCTCTATTATACCGCGGTAAAAAACCTCCGGCGGGCAAAGAATGCCCCAAAAGGCACTGTCCTGCCTTCAAATGAAAAAAACCTTTTGATTAAACTTGACCAAACAATTTTAAAGCAGCTGGAGGATTCACAAGAAAGGGCTGAGGCTCATATCTGATGAGGTTCTGCACTCCTGTAGAACCTCCAAGACCGGATGGAATAAAACAAAAGAGATGGACGATACTGGGTTTGAACCAGTGACTTCTACCGTGTGAAGGTAGCACTCTACCACTGAGTTAATCGTCCGCTTCAACAACGGTGAATACTATAGCACATTCTTCAGTTTTACGCAAGCAGGTTGCAGCAGCTGACAGGTGTACAATGTTGCCGGGTTCCGTCTTATACCAAATATTTCTTAACGAAATCATTTCTTTTTACCTCATTTTCAAATGAAAGTAATGGTATATAGACATCTTTAAAAAGTGAAGTTTTTAGACAGCCCCCTTAATACATTTCCTCACAGACTAAGCCGATAAGCTTGCAGTTTTTAGGGGCTTTTATATGTACCCTACATATTTACGGACAGCATGTTTTGTATTAGTATGAAATGCTGAATGTATAAAGGAGGAATACTATGGTTCTATTAATTGATGTAGGAAATACGAATATTGTATTCGGTATTTCTGACGGAGAAAAGATCATAAATACACTGCGGACAGAAACAGTCAAAGAAACGGATTTTGATTATGTGCCGGTATTGCAGGATTTACTATGCCGGAAAGAAAAAATCGGAACAGCCGATGGCGTAATGTTGTCTTCCGTAGTGCCGGAAGTTACCGGAAAACTGGAAAAAGCCGTTTGTACTATCTACGGCATACATCCCGTTTCGGCAGATACTGCAGCCCGGCAGGAACTTGTCATTGATATCGATTCGCCTGATAAATTGGGGATGGATCTAAAAGCTGATGCTGCTGCTGCATTAAAAAAATATCCTTGCCCTCAACTGATATTCGATTTGGGAACGGCTACAACATGTTCTGTCTTGAACGAACAAGGGCATTATATCGGCGGAGCAATTATGCCAGGCTTAAAAATTTCTTTAGCAGCCTTAGCAGTATCCGCTTCACAACTCCCGATGATTGATTATTCCATTCCTATTAAAGAATACATCGGCAAGAATACGCAAGATGCAATGCGGATCGGTATGCTGTTCGGCCATGCTCTGATGCTGGAAGGCTTTGCACGTGAAATTCAAAAACAATTTACCAAGCCTTTGCATGTTACGCTAACCGGTGGTTTGTCACATATTGTAAAAAAGCACATGACACTGAAATGTGTCTGTGATCCGTATTTAACGCTTGAAGGACTGTTATACTTATATCAAGGTATAACTTCCGCCGCTGAATTTTCAGGAAGGATAAACGAATCAGACAAATAAACCAACCAGCGCTCGGTATTTATAGATTGCAGTATCGGATAAAGCAATTCCCCTGACGCAGATCATCAGGGTATGTTGATTTACCCCGCCATACAGCTTGCAACACGTGCTGCAACATCAGACATAGGGGCGGTCGGTTCAAAGCGGGCAACGACAGCTCCTCCCCGATCAACAAGAAATTTGGTAAAATTCCATTTGATTTCAGGATTATTTTTATAATCGCTGTCGATTTTTTGAATAAAGCCGTCCATCATTTCTGCCATCTTTCCTTTGCCGAACCCCTCAAAACTTTTCTGTGATTTTAGATAGCTAAAAAGCGGCAATGCATGCTCACCGTTTACATCCGACTTCTTCATTTGAGGGAATTTTGTATTGTACCGAAGCGTACAGAACGCGTGAATTTCCGCATCCGTACCGGGAGCCTGTTCGCCGAATTGATTGCACGGCACATCGATTATCTCAAACCCCTTGTCGTGGTATTGTTCCTATAAATGCAACAGTTGAGAGAATATCAATTCTCGAAGACTGTTGCATTGATGCGCGGAACGCGCATACGTCAATCGTCGAGTTTGCGGGTGAGCAAACTCGCAGTGTTTTTCAGCCGCGATATTTTAGCGGCTGAAAATAAACGTTCGTATAATTCTTCCAGTTCTTTATACTGCGGTGTAAAACCGCAGGCTGTTGCCGTATTTACAATCAACAATACTTTGCCTTTGTATCGGCTAAGCGGAATGCTGTTCCCTTGTGCATCCTGCACTGAATAATCATAAATCATCATTTACCTCCCGCAGCAGTGCTTGTATTTTTTGCCGGAGCCGCAGGGGCAGGGATCGTTTCTGCCGACTTTAGGCGCAGTGCGTACTACTTGGGCATTTTCCGGCTTGCTGCTGGAACCCATCGGAGAGCTGCTCTGATGAAAGGAGCCAATGGAGCTGTGGTGCGCGGAGCCTTGCGGGATGCGGCGGCCTTGGGTACGCGAAGTGGGTTCGTCGGCGCTTATTCGTACCAATACCAGTAAGGAGGCAATGGAGAAGCGGATTTCATCGAGCATCGCGTAGAAGATGTCGAAACCTTCAAGCTTGTATTCCGTGAGCGGATTTTTCTGACCGTAAGAGCGGAGGTAGACAGCTTCGCGCAGGGCTTCCAGATTTTCCAAGTGATCGAGCCATTTACGGTCTATCGCCTGTAAATACTGATAGCGGATAAACATATTAAGGTTTTCGTTACCGGCGAGCGCAATCTTTTCTTCGATATTTGCTTTGAGCGCGGCGTAGATTTTCTGCTGCAATGCACTGGTGTCGGCAGCATGAGCCAGCTTTGTGTCCTCATCGCTGAAAATGTAGCCGAATTTTGCTTTGAGATTTGCTTGCAGCTCCTTGAGCTCTTCCGGTTTTTCCTTGCGGGAGCCGTGCTTGAACTGCTCGAATGCATCATCAAGGTATTCTTCTACCGTGGTATAAATGCGCTCAACAAGGTGTTCATCCTGCAAAATCTTATCGCGCTGTTCATAGATAAAGCCGCGCTGTTCGTTCAGCACGTCGTCGTATTCAAGGAGGTGCTTGCGGATATCGAAGTTGCGCTCTTCAACCTTGGTTTGCGCCTTTTCGATACTCTTGTTGAGCCACGGATGTTCGATCGGCTCGCCGGGTTCCATACCGACCTTTGTCATCACCCGCTTGAGGTTTTCGCCGCCGAACAGACGCATCAAATCATCATCGAGGGAAAGGAAGAATTTTGAACGCCCCGGATCGCCCTGCCGTCCCGAACGTCCGCGCAGCTGATTGTCGATACGGCGGCTTTCATGCCGTTCGGTACCGATAACATACAAACCTCCGAGCGATTTGACTTCCTTGTAGTCTTCCTGCCACTTCTTGTATTCTTCTTCGTATATTTTTTGATACACTTCCGGCTCGGCTTCGGTTCCTGCCCGTCTGCGCGCCCTAAATTCGGGGCTGCCGCCGAGCTTAATGTCGGTACCGCGTCCTGCCATGTTGGTTGCAATCGTAACCGAACCTTTTGCGCCGGCTTCCGCGATGATGAGAGCTTCCCGTGCGTGGTTTTTGGCGTTCAATACCTCGTGCCGAACCCCTTTCCGGGTGAGCAGCGCCGAAAGCTTTTCCGATTTTTCGATAGACACCGTACCGACCAGTACCGGCTGTCCGCGTTTATGCGCTTCGGCAATTTCGTTACAGAGCGCTTCCCATTTTTCTGCTTCGTTTAGGTAGACCACATCGTGTTCGTCCTTGCGGATAACCGGCAAGTTGGTTGGGATAACCACAACATCGAGCGAGTAAATCTTGTTGAATTCAACCGCTTCGGTGTCCGCCGTACCGGTCATACCGGACAGCTTGTCGTACATACGGAAGAAGTTCTGAAAGGTGATGGTTGCCATCGTGCGGTTGCGCTGAGCAATACGGATATGTTCTTTCGCTTCGATAGCCTGATGCAAGCCGTCCGAATAGCGGCGCCCTTCAAGAATACGCCCGGTGAACTCATCAACAATCTGCACCTGTCCTTCTTTTACAACATAATCGACATCAATGTGATAGAGGATGTGGGCGCGCACTGCCTGCGTAAAGTAGTGGATATATTCAAAGTTTTCTTCTTCAAAGAGGCTGCCGTTAATCAGCCCCTGTTTTTGCAGAATATCCTGAATGTGCAGCATACCGGAGTCGGTAAAGGACACACGGCGGCTCTTTTCGTCGAGGGTATAGTCGCCGACAATCTCTTCCCCTTCCAGCTCGTTGGGGTATTCACCGGTTTCGGGATTTTTTTTGACCTCTTCAAGCTGATCGACGAACTTATCGACATCAAAATACCGCTTGGTGTCGTCTTCGGCAGCGCCGGAGATGATGAGCGGGGTACGCGCCTCGTCGATAAGGATGGAGTCTATTTCGTCCACAACAGCGAAAGAAAAGCCGCGCTGCACTTTTTCTTCTATTGTAAGCTGCATATTGTCGCGCAGATAGTCAAAACCGAATTCGTTATTGGTGCCGTAGGTAATGTCCGCATTGTAGGCAGCTTTCCGTGCGGCGTTATCCATGTTGGAAAGGATTGCGCCGACACTAACTCCGAGGTATGCGTAGACGGGGCGCATCCAATCGGCGTCGCGTTCTGCAAGGTAGTCGTTGACGGTTACAATGTGTACACCCTTCCCGGAAAGGCTGTTGAGGTATGAAGCGGCAATACTCATCAAGGTTTTACCTTCACCGGTCTTCATTTCGACGATACGTCCCGAATGGAGAACCAGCGAACCTAAGAGCTGTACATCGTACATACGCTCGTGCAAAATGCGCCGAGCCGCCTCCCGTGCAAGTGCAAAGGCTTCGGGGATAAAGGCATCGAGCGATTCGCCTTTTGCAAACCGCTCCTTAAACTCAGCGGTCTTTTGCTTAAAATCTTCGGGAGCAAGAGCCAGCACCCATGCTTCTTTTTCATTTATTTGATGAAGAACGGGAAGGAGTGCTTTAATGTCCCGTTCATGCTGTGAACCGAAAACGGCTTTAATTATTTTATCTGTAATCATTGTATCAATGTACAGTGATTCGCATGAAATGTCAATTTTCGGAGTCAATGATATACGGAAAATCAACAAGCCCGGCGCAGCTTGTGAGCATTACCCCACCACATAAATCGGCATACCCAATAGGGGGAGTGACGATAGGCTCAATAGACCTATTCGATAACTGCGTTTTCGAATAGGTCGACGAGTTCTAAATCGCGCAAATAGCACGATTTAGAACATCGCATTTCAAGGTAACCTGTTCAGAAACGGAAGTTTCCGAACAGGTTTAATGTACAAAATTTGCTTTTTCCGGCATATACGGAAGTATGCCGGAAGCCGGGTACACGGAAGAATCCTGCTCAACAGGTCTCCATAGTGAATGTTTTAGGGAAGCGATTCGCGATAGCTGCTCACAAAGCCGCTAACAGTTGGAAGCTGTGTTATTCCCACTCAATCGTAGCAGGCGGTTTCGGTGTTATGTCATAGACAACGCGGTTGATGCCTTTTACCTCAGCGACGATACGGAAGGCTATTTTTTGGAGCAGCGTATACGGAATTTCTGCAACTTCAACGGTCATTGCATCAACAGAGGTTACCGCACGGATTGCAATCAAGTTGTCATACGTTCTGCCGTCCCCCATTGCTCCAACGGTGCGGACATTGGGGAATACGGTAAAGTATTGCCAAATAGAATTCGACAAACCTGCCGCTGCAATCTCGTCGCGCAAAATAGCATCACTTTCGCGTACCAGCCTGAGCCGTTCAGGGGTAATTTCCCCCAACACCCGCACAGCGAGTCCCGGACCGGGGAAGGGCTGCCGGTTCACCAGTTCAGCTGGAATACCGAGCGCTTTTCCGAGTGCACGTACCTCATCTTTAAACAGCATCCGCAGCGGTTCAATCAGCTCTTTAAAATCAATATGCTCCGGCAGTCCGCCCACATTATGGTGCGATTTAATAACCGCTGCTTTTTTACTACCGCCTGATTCAATGACATCAGGATAGATTGTTCCCTGTACTAAAAACTCTACCGTACCGATTTTTTTTGCTTCTTCTTCAAAAACCCGGATAAATTCTTCGCCGATGATTTTCCGTTTGCGTTCAGGATCGGTTACTCCTTCCAGTTTTTTGAGGAAGCGTTCCGAAGCATCAATGTGAATAATGTTCAGTCCAAGCGTTTCACGGTATGTTTTCAGCACCTGAGCCGCTTCATCTTTGCGCAATAGCCCGTGATCAACAAAAATACAGGTGAGCTGATCGCCGACAGCCTTGTGTACCAGTACCGAGGAAACAGAGGAATCCACCCCTCCTGAGAGGGCTGAAATAACTTTTTTATTGCCTACTTTCTGTTTGATTTCTTGAATGACCGTATCGGCAGCAGCAGCGGCACTCCACATTTCCGAACATCCGCATATTCCGCGTATAAAATTTTTGAGTATTTGGGTACCGTATACGGAATGCAGAACTTCCGGATGGAATTGTACGCCGTACAGCTGGCGTTCGGTACATGCCATTGCGGCAATAGGGCAGCTATCGGTATGAGCAATGACGGTAAAGCCTGCCGGTGTGTGAGATACGCTGTCGTTGTGGCTCATCCATACAATAGAATCGGCTGGACACTCCTTCCACAGCGCTGCTGTTCCATCGGTATGCAGTTCGGTTTTGCCGAACTCGCTCTTTGGGGCAGGTTCAACCCTTCCTCCGAGGGTATGCGCCATGAGCTGCATTCCGTAGCAGATACCGAGCACCGGTACCGCTACCTGAAAAATGCCCGGATCGCACTTTGCGGCATCATCAGCATAAACCGAATCGGGCGCTCCGCTGAGGATAATGCCTTTTAACGAAGGACTTTGTATACGGCTGAGTTCGGCATCGAAGGGAAGCACTTCACAATAAACCCCGCATTCGCGGATGCGGCGGGCAATGAGCTGACTGTACTGACCGCCGAAATCAAGGATAATGATTTTTTCTGTATTCATACGGCAGTATATCAATCCTGATGCGCTTAGACAAGAAGCGCTGAGCCGTTGTTTCTTGACTGAAATGCTAAAAAATGGAATACTTTATAGCATCATTAAGGTATCTCCAAAAACTCAGTCGGATTTTTAGAGATGCCTAACGGTGCCTATGAGGAGGTTTTATTACCGATGAAAAAAGCTTGCGTTTTTTTAACACTTTTGTTATTGTGTGCCGGAGTTCTTTCTGCTTCGGTACGTCTTGTTTTGGATGTTGGTCCTATCTATACCAATTTCACTAATCATTTTAACAAGAACTCCGAAAGGAGTATTCACGAGGAAAATCTTTTTGGCGTGAATCTTGCGCTGCGTGCAGAGTTTGTAAAAAACTTCGGTGTTTATGCTATGACAAATTTTGCATTCGGTAATGCGTATTGGGAGCATTGGTCTTCTCCGGATAGTTATGGCGGAAATCGCTATAAACACGGATTAGTCTATGCGATTGACAGTCAATTCGGCTTTTTCTATGCGTTTAAGCCGCGTCCTAAGCTTGAGATTGCACTTGGCGCAGGCTTAGGTATCGGCGGAAACGGTTTTACCCGTAAAATACGGAATACAAAGCAGAACGTGAATTGTACGAACATAGGGTTTGGACTGAATGCAGATGTTTCTTATATGTTCAATAAATTAGTCGGTATCTACGGCGGTATTGCCGATACTATTTATGCACCGGTGGCTGTGTCTACAAAACTTGAAGGTGCAACAGAATCAAAAACTCGTAGAGGTCAGGATGTACGGTATGACGGTATCGGTCCGGTTTCCAATTCATTTAGTATAAAAGCCGGTGTGCAATTTGTATTTTAGCTTGCAGTCTGGTGCAGCCGCCTTTTATCAAAAAAACATCTTCTAAAAACTATACTCAAGTTCTTAGAAGATACCCTGAACATAAATATGATATATTGAGTACTATACCCCGACGTTCTGCGCCGGGGTTGTTTATTTCCGGTTGACCATAGAGGAGTGTATGCGTAAACATTATCCTATTGCAATAGGTCTTTTTGTTACTTTTTTGTTCACAGCCTGTAGACAGTACACTGTTGATATTGAGGAGTATTTAAGTTACTGGGCGAGTGAGCCATACGTTAAAGATCATACGGTTAAGACCGTTCATCATAATGATGGAGAAAGTATTCTCTGTGTACCCTCGGCTAGCAACATAACGGTTACGCTCACATTGTATAATCCTAAACATTTCCCCTTCGTGATGCCCACTCCTAAAGATGCGGACAACACGGAAAATAACAAAAATATTATTCACTTTCCTGGTCTTGACAAGCAGCCTCAGTGCGGTACGGATTATACCTTACAGCAAACGGCACCTGAGACGCTGCAGTTGGTGTACAAAAGCGCCTTTTTACAAACTCATGAGTGGGGGAACGGAGACATCGGACCGGAAATTATCCTGAAAGCTCAAGACGGCAGACCGTTTAAGCAAAAATATAGTTTTAAGATAAGAGCAAATACCTCACCTCAAAAGCCCAATTTTACGGTTGCAAAGACAAAAGGTTCACCTGCATATTATGTGTTGTGCATAGCTGCACGGGATATGGATCAGAAGGTGCCGGGCGGACTTGTGCATAAAGACCTTACACGTATTGAAATAAACGGCACACCCTATGGGCTTTCCATAAATGAAGGGCAAACCGCATTTATCAAGCCGGAATCCGGTGTCTTTATTGCGCATTCCGAAGTTGAAAAGTTGAGCGATCCCAATGCTGATGATATTCTCTCCGGCGGATGGGTACTGTACTACAAAACCGATGTAGAAGTAAAAGAGGGCACTGCAAAAAAAGATTATACAATCCGCCTTGCGGATGCAAAGGGCTTGGTTTCCGAAGCCTTGAATGCAAGTACAAAGCCGAACCGTCCGGAAAGTGAAACACTGACTATAACGAAAGGAACCGAGTCCGGTTCCGCAAGCGGCAGTATATCCGATCCGAAGATTATCGGTGCGGACGGTACGGGTGCTGAACTTAGAGTCTCGTCTGCAACGGGAAATACATTAGTGCACTGTACCCTGACCGATATGGGAAGCGGCGCTGCTGCCGAATATACCGGCAATCCCGCTACCGTGCCGCTTGCTTTGAACGGTGAAGGCACAAAAACATATAAGCTCGACTATTATACGGACGGTGAAGGCTTTACTGCAACACCCGTAAAAACGGTGTATTATAAGGTTTTGCAGAAGTACACGGTAACCTTTGACACAAAAGAGGGAACACCTGTTCCGCCGCAGCAATTTGTATTGCACGGAGACAAGGTGTCAAAACCGGCTTCGCCGGCCAGAACAGGCTATACCTTCGGTGAGTGGTATAAAGACGCTGCTTGTTCCAGCGGGCAGGAATGGAACTTTACAACGGACATGGTAACAAGCAATATCACGCTGTATGCAAAATGGGATGCCGGAACCGGTACGGGATACAGGGTTGAGCATTATCAAGAGCGGCCTATCAATCCTGCAGGGCAATATCTTTCAACGCCAACAACAATCGAAACACCCAGCGGTACAACGGGAACGGTATTAAGCATAGGCAACGGCATTAGCCGGAAATGGAATGAGAGCGATGGGTTTGAATTTGATCACCTAGACCCCGTTTCACCGGTAATCACCGGTGAAGGTAATACGGTGGTAAAGGTGTACTACAAGCGCAAGACCGTTACCCTGACGTTCAATCCGAACGGCGGAACCATAAACGGCGCTATAGCGAATGCAACACGCAGCGGCAGATTCGGTACGGGATTCAGTCCGGTCATCCCCATCAGGGACGACTATACCTTTGATTCATGGAACCCAACAATAACAACAACATTCCCGAAAAATGATGTAACATATACGGCACAGTGGAATGAAAACCCTCAGATTACGTTCAAGGTAGAAGACGGCACAGGAGGATCTCTTGAATGCAGCTACACTGACGGCAACGGGACTTCTCAGAACCGCACAGCTAATGACAGCACGGGTCAGACGGTTAGGATTCGATATAATAGTAACATAACATTCACCGCATCGCCTACTAACACGAACTGGCAGGTTGCAGAATGGACATGTTCTTCCGGGAGTTTGTCCGGCAGTGCGACCGGCGGATCAAGAACGCTTTCCAATATAACCTCAAATACAACCGTTACGGTCAAGTTTTACAAGTCCACAATAAGCAATGGAGCATATGCATGGCGTGATCTTCGGCGTGCTATAAAAGCGGCACCTGCAGGAGCAACGCTGACAATCAGCGGTGAAATCAAAGCATCGGGGAACGGTTCAGGAGAAACGGCAAACAAGGGAGACCTCAAGATAACCAAGAACCTCACGATCAAAGGAACAAACAGCGCTTCAGATATCCTTAATGCTGACACAAAGAACCGCATATTCGACGTGGAAAGTGGCTGCGAGCTTACGCTTGAACACCTTACCTTAAAAAACGGCAAAATACTGGGAGGCTCCGGCGGCGGTATTTATTCAGATGGAGG
Source organism: Treponema sp. (assembly GCF_052169735.1). Taxonomy (GTDB): domain Bacteria; phylum Spirochaetota; class Spirochaetia; order Treponematales; family Treponemataceae; genus Treponema. The sequence continues at coordinate 30,236 of NZ_JBQNBW010000014.1, read as the reverse complement.
TACTCTGAATCTCAAAAATACGAATATCGAAAACTGCACGGCAGAACAAGGCGGTGCTATCAGAAGCAACGGCAAGGTAACACTCGACAATGTAACTATCGGCGGCAGCTCGGGGAAGGCAAACAAAGCGTCCAAAAAAGGCGGAGGTATCTACCTTACCGGAAACCGTGCAAGATGCGAAACGCGCAATAGTACTATTTCTCATAATCAGGCGCAAGGGACAACGCCCACACCGCAGGGCGGAGGTATCTATATAGGTACTACCAGTACAGTAGTATTAGAGAATTCTACTGTTAAGCAGTGCACTGCGGGACAGGGTGGCGGAGTATATGTAGAGAACGGCAGCTCATTTGAAATGAAGGGCAGCAGTGTAATCGAGGTTGATGCCAAGGATGAAGCAACCGGAGATAAAAACGCCGTGTATCTTGAAAATAATGCAAAAATTAAGCTTACAGGTCACGTAGGTGACAATAAAATGGCCGCCCGCATTATACCGCAATCCTACACTGCGCGTCAGGTACTTACAGGAGATATTATAAGCAGCGCTCCGGAAAACTACCTAAGAGTTATGGTAAAGCCCCATAATCATACCTATTGGGTAGTGGATAATGCCGGTAAACTGAACAGTACCCCCGATAAGATTTTTGAATATCTATCTACCCCTGTAATAAAAGCATACGAGCCTCTTATGAAGCCTGATGTAATTAGTAACCGTGCTCAATTATTGAATAAAATATTGGTCTATAAGACGAGTTCCAATAATTACGGCATTATGTACATTACGCAAGTAGACAACACTATATCCGGATCCGAATCCGGATTTATTAAGTTTAATTACAAAACACGTGATAATGATAATCGCGTTATAAAAGAAGAAAGCGATAGAAGGGTTAATGGAACCTATATGTTTGATTTGGATACGGGAACAGAGCCTGCCAGCGGAGATCCCACACATATCGCAGACTTCTGGCTCCAAAATGGGGGGAGCACGTCATTCAATCCTGAAAACAGTGCTCAATTTTATTTAATACCGTAATAGAATAGGGGCGGATACTCAAACGGTGCGCCTCCTTGCCGTCAAGTTAAAAATCAACAACCCCGACGCAAGCGTCGGTGTATTAAATCTTTCGCACGAATCAACAGGGGATGTCTCAAAAATTGGTTACTTTTTGGACAGCCCCGTGTTGAATACTCCGCACGAATCAACTGCACAGGTGCTCGGATGAGATTAAATCAGCAGCACTTTACTTAACGGCAACCTTTTCCAACTTCCAAATATCCCGCACATAATCTTCGATAGTGCGGTCAGAACTGAACTTACCAGAGCGGGCAATATTCAGCAAGCACATTTTTGCCCAGCGTATGGGATCACGGTAGCATTCGACAATCCGCTCCTGTGCTGCTGTGTATGCGTCAAAGTCGGCAAGGACATAATAGACATCAGGACGCTGCCCTTCTACACCGTATACCAGCGAATCATAGAGTTCTCTAAAGCTGTTATCAAAAGGCGGTGTATAGGTACCGTCAATCAGCTGTGTCAGCGCCCGTGCCAATGCCGGATTCCGGTTGAGGTATTCCTGCGGATTATAACTATGCTCTTGCTCGATTTTCTGTATTTCATCGGCGGTAATACCGAAGATAAAGGCATTATCTTCCCCAACTTCTTCCACAATTTCGATATTGGCTCCGTCTAAGGTACCCAGCGTTACAGCGCCGTTAATCATAAACTTCATGTTGCCGGTACCGGAGGCTTCTTTGCCTGCCGTAGAAATCTGTTCGGAAATATCCGATGCTGGGAAGATTTTTTCCGCAGTTGAAACGCAATAGTTTTCGGCAAATACCACTTTGAGCTTACCGTTTACCCGGTGGTCGTTGTTGATCCGATCAGCAACGGTGTTGATCAGTTTGATGATGAGCTTTGCCCGGCGGTAGCCTGATGCAGCCTTTGCCCCGAAGATAAAGGTATGCGGTACGAGATTGTACGACGGGTCTTCGATAATCCGGTTGTAAAGGGTCATAACATGCAAAATATTCAACAGCTGCCGCTTGTATTCGTGGAGCCGCTTAATCTGTACGTCAAAAATGGAGGCAGGATCAATAGTAACATCCTGAGTACGCTTGAGGAAGGCGGCAAGCCGTTCTTTGTTCTGCCGTTTTATCGCCATCAGCTCCTGCAGCGCTTCCGTATTATCAATGAGTTTTTCCAGCTGCTTCAGTTCTGTAAGGTCTGTAATCCAGCCGGTACCAATATGCTTACTGATAAAGGCTGAAAGCAAGGGGTTTGCCGTTAAAAGCCAGCGGCGCTGGGTTACTCCGTTTGTCTTATTGTTAAATTTCTGCGGATAGAGCGTATACCAGTCTGCCAGCTCCTTTGTTTTAAGGATTTCCGTATGCAGCGCCGCAACACCGTTTACCGAGAACGAACCGGCAATGGCAAGCCATGCCATACGGATTTTTCCATCTCCGATAATCGACATTTTATTGTGCTTTTTCCAGTCGTTCGGGTATTTTTCGCGCAGTTCTCCTAAGAAGCGGCGGTTTATTTCTTCCACAATCTGATATACGCGCGGTAATAAGCCCTGGAATATATCAATCGGCCATTTTTCCAGCGCTTCAGCAAGAATCGTGTGATTGGTATAGGCAAAGGTCTCTGTTACAATCTTCCATGCAGCCTCCCAACCGAGGTGATGTTCATCCATTAAAAGCCGCATCAGCTCTGGGATTGCGACAACAGGGTGTGTATCGTTCAGCTGAATGACATTATAACGGGGGAAGTCGGCAAAATTTGTACCGTGTTTACGGATAAACGAGCGTACTAAATCTTGAAGACTCGCCGATGTAAAAAAGTACTGCTGCTTGAGGCGCAATGCCTTCCCTGAGGGACCTGTATCATTGGGATACAATACACGGGAGATATTCTCAGCGGAATTTTGCCGTGCAACTGCTGCGGTATATTCCATATTATTAAAAAGCTGTAAATCAAAGCCGTCTGCTGATGAGGCTTCCCAGAGCCGCAGTCTGTTTACCGTTTTGGTGCCGTACCCGATAATCGCCATATCATAAGGGGTTGCAATAACCTCTTCTGCATTCTCAAGCCGGTACAAAAGCGTTCCGTCCGGCTGCTGGGTGCAAATCGGGGTTCCGCCAAAGCGTACGGTAACTGCTAAATCATCATGGCGGATTTCCCACGGATCACGGTAGCGCCGCCAGTTGTCGGGATATTCAACTTGATACCCGTTTTCTATCCGCTGCTCAAACATACCGTACTGATACCGAATCCCGTACCCATGTCCGGGATAGTCCAGTGTTGCAAGCGAATCCAAGAAGCACGCAGCAAGCCGCCCAAGACCGCCGTTACCAAGTCCGGCATCCGGCTCTTCATCCTCAACATCCTGATACTGAACGGACAGTTCCGCAAGCAGCTCCTCCATTACTTCACGCATACCGGTATTGTTCAAGTTATTGGAAAGCGCACGCCCCATCAAAAACTCGGCAGAAAAATAATACATCTGCCGGATGCCGGGTTTATCCTGCACTTCCCGCGTTGCGGCGATATTGCTCTGAATCATATCCATAACACTGCTGGCAGCGGCATCGTAGAGTTCCCGTTTTGTTGCCTCATGCAGTTCTTTGCTGAAATTACGTTTCAGCTTGCCTAAAATACTTGCCCGTAACGTTTCCTTTACCGAAGACATAATCACCTCATATAGAGCAGTTTTTCAGTTTGACGGACGACCCGTAAACCGGAAAAAACTGCTTATTTTAGAATAAGCACCACGGCGCTTGCCGCTAATGCAACATATTTCTGCTGGTTTTCCAGCAACGGCGCACACTCGGGCTCCGTAAAATCTTCCCCGGCAGGATAAGACGTGTCGATCAGTCGGTGCCAGTGTTTCCCTTCAGGAGGTGGACACAGTACGGCTGTTACGTCAAGCCCGCCGCTATTCAATATGATATAAAAGCTGTTATCATCCCGCTCTGCCCGCGTTTCTGCGGTTGAGCCGTCCAAAAAATATGCTAAGAACGAAGACGGCTGATTCCAATCGGGACTTTCCCCTTGGGCATTATACCAGCAAATATCCGGTTTGCGGCGGTCTCCCGACAGATAGCCCGTTAAAAACTCTGAACGCAAAAAGACCGGGTGCTGCTTGCGCAAGCGGATCAGTTTTTGTACAAAGTGCAGCATATCGGCATTGGTTTCCGCTAGCGACCAGTCAAACCAGCTAATCTCATTATCTTGACAGTAGGGGTTGTTATTACCCTTCTGAGTACGCAGTACTTCATCTCCGGCTGTCAGCATCGGGGTTCCCAACGAAAGCAAGAGGGTAAGCAATATGTTCTTTGCTTTTTGTTTCCTCAGCCGTTCAATATGCACATTTTCAGTTTTACCTTCAAAACCGTTGTTGTAGCTGCAGTTTGTATCGGTGCCGTCCCGGTTCTCTTCGCCGTTTTCATCGTTATGTTTTCTATTATAGCTCAATAAATCATAGAGAGTAAATCCATCATGACTGGTAACAAAATTGATGGAATGAAAGGGTTTTCGGCCATTGCGGAGATACAAATCCGCAGAACCGGTTACACGGGTAGCAAGCTCCCGTGCATAAGGGAAATCTCCGCGCCAAAATAGCCTGACATCATCGCGGAAGCGGTCGTTCCATTCAGCCCACCTGCCGCCGTGAAAGTTCCCTACCTGATACGCTCCGCCGGCATCCCATGCTTCGGCAATAATCTTTGTTTTGCGTAAGATAGGGTCTTCGGCAATATGCTCGATTGTCGGCGGATTATCCATCAGTTTTCCCTTTTGGTCTCTTCCTAAAATAGAGCCGAGGTCAAACCGGAAACCGTCCACGTGCATTTCTATAACCCAATACCGCAAGCAGTCCAAAATGAATGTCTGCACCACCGGGTGATTGCAGTTGACTGTATTCCCGCAGCCTGAATAATTCCGGTAATAGCGCGGATTATCCTCAAGTATATAATAGATAACATTATCTAAACCGCGGAACGAGAGTGTCGGTCCGAATTCACTGCCTTCTGCCGTATGATTGAACACAATGTCGAGGATAACCTCTATCCCGTTTTTATGCAGTTCCCGCACCATCCGCTTAAATTCAAACACGGGATTTGCTCCGTTCCGGTCTGCTGCGTATGATGCCTTCGGCGCAAAAAAGGCAATAGTGCTGTAGCCCCAATAATTTTTGAGCTGCGCCCCAGTGCGCGGGTTAATGCGGGTCAGTTCATTTTCGTTAAATTCGTGGATGGGTAAGAGTTCGATACTGGTAATGCCAAGCGCTTTGAGATACGGAATCGATTCGATAATCCCTTGATACGTTCCTTTATGCGTTTGCGGCGCATTCGGATGACAGGAAAGCCCCTTGACATGTGCCTCGTAGATGATACAATCCCGCAGCGGGTAGTTTAAAGGATGATCTCCTTCCCAGTCAAAATCGCCATCATCAATCACAATACACTTGGGAAAATGGGCAGCAGTCTGTCGAGTTAAAAAGGCAAGATCACCGTCTATATGCGGGGGCGGTGTCTGTGCCGCAAATATTCCCCCCAGCGATTCCGTACCGGTCAGCCCGCGGGCGTATGGATCCAAAAGATAATTACCGGCATTAAAGCGCATACCTTCCAGCGGGGCAAAAGGCCCGTCAACACGATAGAGATACAAGGCGTTCTTTTTGAGTCCCTTTACAAAAACATGCCAGATATCGCCTGTTCTATTGAGGCGGGGATCAAAGGTATAGGAGCATACCGGTTCCGAATCATCGGCATTCTCAAAAATATTCAAAACCACCGAAAAAGCATGACGGGAAAAAAGACTAAAATTCACCCCGTCATTATGAACAGCAGCACCGGCAGGAAGCGGGTAGCCGGGTAAAAATGATAAGTTTTCCATGAACGGGATGCAATGTAGCACGAAAAATAAAATTATGCTATACTCTAATGCTATGAAGAAGATACCCATCGTTACTACTATTTCCAGTACTGTCAGTGCAATTCAGAAAGCCTGTAAACAATCTAATTTCACTATAATTTCACAACATTTACATAACTACACGGAAGTACTCGCTACATTCCGCTACGAAATGCCCGAAATAAAAATTATCGACTTCGGCGATCCGGCAATCAGCGCCGAGCGATGCCTTACCGTTGTAAAAGATGACCCGTGGCTGCTGTTCGGCGGTGTTATTGCCATTACCAATTCACAGGAGCAAAAAGCGACACTGATGCAGCGGAAGGAGCCTAATTTCCTCTTTGTCTTAACGCGGGAGGAATTTGAGCAATACATCGAACAGATCATCAAAATTCTGAATAATCATGAACATTTTTTGGTAAATAGAGGGATGAATCATCCGGCGAATGATTGCGAACAAGGCAGTTTTACCAGCGAAACGGATCCCTTTGAGGTTATGTTTTATGCAAACTTGATCTCTACCTATCTTTATAATACCGACCGGATAAATGAGGCGGAGCGAAGCGCGTTTCAGGGAGCAATGATGGAGCTGCTTCTTAATGCGGTCGAACACGGAAACTGCAATATCAGCTATCAAGAAAAAAACGAATGGCTCCAGCAGGGAAGAGATGTGCTTGAGCTTATCAGAATAAAGCGGATGGATCCTGCAATCGGAGATCGGAAGATATTAATTTCCTATGACATTTCTCCGCAGCGTACACGAATCACCATTAAGGACGATGGAGAAGGCTTTGACTGGCGCAGCGCCTTAGATAAACCTTTTGAACCGGGCTTACATGGCATGGGCATTAAGATGAGTCAAACTTTTGTGCAGCAGCTCTACTACAACGATGCCGGGAATGAAGTCTCTTTTGAAGTGCCGAATCAAAAAAATGTTACTAATCTTACGCCGGCAATACTCAAAGATCAAGAAACTTTTCATTTTCAGCACCTTCAGCTGGTATGCCGCCAAAACGATGACTCAAGCAATCTCTTTTATATCAGTTCTGGACGTTATGCCGTCTATGTTGATAATGCCCTTTTAACCGTTCTGACACCGGCTGATATTTTTATCGGAGAAATGGCATTTCTTACCAATGATAAGCGGTCGGCAACGATTATCTCGATTGGTAAAGGTACCTTAGTGAAAGTGCCGAAAACGCAGTTTATGCAGCTGATTGAAACCTATCCGCATTACGGAGTCTTTTTATCCCGCTTGCTTGCAGAGCGGCTCGTTCGGCAGTCGCGTGAAAGTGCATCGCTCAAAAACGAACTGAAAAGCCTCAAACAAGCATGAGCATCGTTTATACATCTGAACAAGCGGCACAGGAATGCGTGAATGCCGGTACGGCGGAGCTTCGTTTTTTTCGCCCTTGTAAGACAGTTATTGAAAAAAAAATTACAATCCGTGCGATTCAGTTGAAAGGAGCAGCTTATTATCAAGTTGAAACGTTTAAAAACAACCAAGCATTTCAGCAAAATATTGCACCGGCTGATATTTTTAATGTGATAAAGGATTGCTTCTGCCGCTTCCGTTCGGCGGAGTGCCGCGGGGAAAGGGAAAAGCTCTTTTTTTTACAGAATAACAAAGGTATTATTGCCCTGACTAAACGGATACCGCTTGCTCAACCGGCAGCAGCAAATGCCGAAAGAGACCGGAATCATAATAAGGTAAAGAATTATCTTATCCCGGAAGGACAGCCGCTTGCATTTTTAACCGAGCAGGGTGTGATGAATGCGGAAGGCTTTGTGTTAAAGCAAAAATATCATAAATTTAGACAGATCAATAAATTTCTGGAATTTATTGCCGGGGTTGAACCTTTTATCCGGGAGCGGATTGCCGAAACCGGTATGCCGTTTTCTATTACCGATTTCGGCTGCGGTAAGGCGTATTTAAGTTTTGCACTGTATTACTATCTGCATGAGCGGCAAGGTTTACCAGTACGTGTCCGCGGCTTAGACTTAAAAACTGAGGTTATTACTCATTGCGCCTCCCTTGCAGCGCGCTGCGGATATGCGGACTTGAGTTTTGCGGAGGGTAATATTGCCGACTATCCGCTGCCTGCCGATACCGGGATGATGGTGTGTCTTCATGCCTGTAATACAGCAACGGATTTAGCCCTTGCACAGGCTGTTCGGCAAAAGGTACCGGTTATCTTTGCCGTGCCCTGCTGTCAGCATGAATTGTACGGTCAACTGAAAGACAAAAAGGAAGTATTGCGTGAGGAACGCCACCTGCTGCTGCCGTTCATGGAGCATGGCATTATCACCGAACGCTTTGCCTCGCTTCTGACCGACACTATCCGTGCCTTGCTCTTACAAGCACACGGGTATACCGTACACATCATGGAGTTTATCGAAACAGAGCATACACCGAAGAACATACTCATTCATGCAGTAAAAAAGCCGCAGAATACGGAACAAGCAGCGCGGCTGCGGCAGGAAGCGTTACAAAAATACCGTACCATAAAGGAAAGTTTTTGCATCGAGCCGATGTTAGAAACACTTTTAAGTGAACCGTCAAAAAATTCAAGACGTTAAAGAAAAACTGAAAATGAACAGAAACCTCACCTCGATTAGTCTTGTTACCGGTGCGGATTGTATAATGAGGTAATTATGCCTATCCATTCCTCTACCCCCGTACCTCATTTTATGCTATACTCTTAGCTATTGAGAGGTTGATAAACAATGAATATACAGTCTGAGTTGCTTACATCGCTTAAAGCTGAGGTAAGAATTATCCAAATTATCAGCTATGAAACATTGCGGATACAAGCGGAGTTAATTCACGCTGTTGAAGAGTTGGAATATGAACTATTAATTTGGGATCGCGTTGAGGGTATTCGCCGATGGGATGAGGAAAGCCGTTGTTTTGGAGAACCCGATGGGCATGAAAATCCTGCTGATATTCTCAATTACTTTATCGAAGAATGTTCTGATAAAACGCTTTTGCTGCTGCAAGATTTTTATCCCGATTTTACGGAAGATAAACCGAAAATTATTCGAACCTTACGGAATATCGCATTGAATATGAACGGTCAAAAAACATTGGTTTTAAGTCAACCTCATCATCAACTGCCGAAAGAACTTGAAAAAGAAGTACAGGTAATTGAATTGCCCTATCCTTCTTTTGCAGATATAAAAGCAATTTACAGTGCCGTATGCGAAAACTACCATATCGCCGAAATAGAGCCGCATGATGAATTGATTGAAGCCGCGATGGGGCTTACTACTATGGAGGCGGAACGGGCATTTGCAAAAGCATATATGCAAGATAAAGAATTAACTACAGCGCAAATTCCGGCGATTATCAAAGAAAAAGAAAATATTATTAAAAAAAGCGGTTTTTTAGAGTATTATCATCCGGCAGAAACATTAGCGGATATCGGCGGACTTGAGCGCTTAAAAGACTGGCTGAAAAAACGGGAACGCGGCTTTGATAAATACGCCAAAGAATTCGGATTAGATACTCCTAAGGGAATTTTATTGCTTGGTATTCCCGGCACAGGAAAAAGCCTCACCGCGAAAGCCATCGGAAGCGAATGGCAGTTTCCGCTCCTGCGTCTGGATATGGGTAAAATATTCGGCGGTATTGTCGGAGAAAGTGAACAGAATATACGGGCCGCTTTGGGAATTGCAGAAGCAATAGCTCCTTCAATTTTATGGATTGATGAAATTGAAAAAGGAATGTCTGGAATTTCATCATCAGGGAATACCGACGGCGGTACTACAGCCCGCGTATTAGGTACTTTTTTAACGTGGATGCAGGAGAAAACAAAACCGGTATTTGTTGTAGCGACGGCAAATAATATTTCTCAATTACCGCCGGAGCTATTAAGAAAAGGGCGTGTAGATGAAATCTTTTTTGTTGACTTACCCACGGCAAAAGAACGGGAAATGATTATTTCAATTCATCTTAAACGAAAAAACAGAAACCCTCAAGAGTTTGATTTAAAAGCATTGTCAAAAATGAGCAAAGGATTTTCCGGCGCTGAATTGGAAGAAGCAATCAAAGAAGCGCTTTTTCAAGCCTATGATACAGGAGAAGAACTTGCAACAGAGCATATAAAAGATGCAATTACTAAGACCTTTCCGCTTGCAAAAACAATGCAGGAGGTGATTGAAAATATGCGGAACTGGGCTAAAGCGCGTGCGGTTATGGCTTCGGCAGATACGCCTGAACAACTGGAAACTAACGGACAAGAGAAAATACCGAAACTAAAACAAGAACAATATAATAATCCGTTTATTTAAGGATGAGTATGCTTCACTATTTTTTACATCTGCCGAAAGATAAACAACTTGACTTTGAAACCAATTACACTGTCTCAACCGCTATTATGCATACGGCACGTAATGCACTCAGTCCTTTTGAAGACTATCTTAATACATCAATTAAAACACTTGAGAAAAAAGAAGATATAAAGGCAAGATGGAAAAAGGTTGTTCAAAAAAATAGGATTGAGTTACGCATTAACGGTGCAATCTATGAAATAGCTAAACAAAGCATAATAGAAATTACCAATCGCGAGATCGGTCATTATTATATGAAAGGTATTGCTCAAAAAGATTTTGATGAACCGCTTATTTACATCGTTGATGGGAAAAAAGAAAAATATGCTATCACACAAAGTAATTTTCTTTCGGAAGACATCGTTACATTACCGTTTTCACATACAAAGTTTGATAAGGTTAGTTGGGCAGGTGAAGATATTGGACTTGAACCTGCATGGGCGGCAGTACAAATAGGCGAAACGCTTACTCAAAATGGAAACGCATATAGAATAAAAGATATTCAAGAAAATAGCATTACTGTTACAGGATTATTAGATCATTCTGAGCTGAGTTATCAGGGACGAATGCTGAATTTTACATTACAGCACACAACCGCCGTTCCCGATACACTGACGGTGATACGTGAAGATGCGGAACGATTCATCGTATACTCAGGAAAGCCGCAAGACCGAAGTAAACATACGCCGAAATTACTCTCCCTATTACATACGGATGCTATATATTTTACGGATGGGTCGGTATTTACAGGCGAACCGCATGAAAATATGCAATTTACTATTGAAGATGAACAATGGATTGGTAAAGAGGTTGTGTGTGATCATGTTTTATTTACAATAGCGCCTATACAAAAAGATGATAAAAATGCTTTTTGGATACAGTTGCAAGAACTTGAAGAAACCGATGATGATATTCCGGGTTTTTCACCGTTAAAATATTTTTTTGATGATGAGGTTTATGTCCAATCGAATGGAAAAGAATACAAAATAGCAGCTGCGGTTGAAAGCGAATATAAGATTATCTTAAAAGGAAAAGATTCTCTGTATTGTTTTCCTGAAGGAGATATATTACAAGTCAAAGTTAATACCTATCAGCTGCGTAAGCAATTAGAAGCAATTAGGATGCTTCGGCAAATGCCGATAGGAGCGCACCGCAATATAATAAAGCTCTTTGAAAAAAGGGAAAAAGTGCAATGGGAAGCGTCTACATTTGGTGTTGTTGATAGCGCCGGTGGTTCAAATAAAAAATGGTATACGCTTTTTGATGAAAAGAGAAGCGGCGTTACCGCACAGCGGAACTTTGTCCAACAAGCGCTTGCAACTCCTGATTTTGTTATTCTTGAAGGTCCACCCGGTTCAGGTAAAACAACCGTTATTTTGGAGTTGATCTGCCAGTTAATTGCAGCAAAAAAACGGATACTCCTCTGCGGCTCAACTCATGTTGCGATTGATAACGTGCTTGAACGGCTGCACGAGCAGCATGGTACTACACCGTCTTTATTGCAGCAGCTCACTATTCTTCCCGTGCGTATCGGAGATGAAAACCGAATTAACGAAGATGTCAAAGAATTTCAAATTGATAGACTGATTGAAAGTCACGGCATATCGCAGGAGTTGCTCCTTGAAAGTGCCAATTTGGTATGCGGCACTACCATCGGTATTTTACAACATCCGCAGTTTAAAAATAGAAACCGAAAGGAAGAGCCGATTGTTCCATTATTCGATTACCTCATTATAGATGAAAGCAGCAAAACGACTTTTCAAGAATTTTTAGTCCCGGCATTGTACGCAAAAAAATGGGTATTGGTTGGGGATGTTATGCAGCTTTCTCCTTTTACCGATCGCGAACAAATTGTTGCCAATATCGAAAATATTGAAATACCAATAAACAATCCCAGTCGGCACAATAAGAGCGAACCGTTTATCTTGTATCAAAAAGCAGCATTTTATTTATTTAAATTAAAGGAAATTTCGAAATACGCAAAAAATAAATATATTATACCGGTTGAAAAAAACTTGTTGCCGGTATTTATAAAAGAAATTCAAGCGCAAGACAATAATGCGGTAAATGATAAACGTATCGCAGTCTACGGTACGGATAGTGAAGATGAGGTTAGCATAACAACCGCCTCACCGCTCTTACTTGCTGCGAGTGACATTATCATCATTGACCAAGGACTGCTAAAGCACGCGCTATCTCAGTTACCGGAAACACATGCCGTACTCCGCTTTGATCCTTGGAGGGAGAGCGAACATGCCTTTATTCATAACAGTTGGCAGCAGAAGGGAAATGATTTTAAATTCAGATCACGCGGGCGGGAATTCAGCAGCAGTTTTGAAATAACCGAATATATAAATCAAGAATTACGTGAACGGTCGTGGGCGGAAGAAATCGCATGGCGTATTGATCGGGAACACCAACTGCGGTTGATTGCAGACGCAAAAACACAGGATTACCGCAAAACAATTGAAGCGCTGCTTCCGGTTTCTCTTAATTCCGAAGAAATACAAAATAGAATAAATACCGTTGCGCTTATTGCTTTTCCTTCTATTTTGGAAAGTTTAATAAAAGGTGTTCCAAAACGGTTCAAGCCAAAATATTCCTCTGAAGAAATGAAAACAACATTATCGGAAGGATTTAATGAACGGGAACGTACTGCCCGCCGTACTGTTTTGCAGTATCAACATAGAATGCATCCGGAAATTTCAATATTTCCCCGCGAACAATTTTATAAAAAAGAAAATGCTCTCAAAGATTTGGATGAGCCGGAACATATCGCTTCCTTGCGGGAATGGACATACACGCAGTACGGCAACCGCAGCATCTGGATTGATGTTTCGGGGAAGACGGTTAGAAACTACAACTATGAGGAAGCCGATAGGCTTATTTCCGAATTAAAAGCATTTATACAGTATGCAAGTAACCATGAGCAGCCGGAAGGAAAACCCTGGACAGCCGCTTGTCTTACCTTTTATAGAGGACAAGAAAGTAAAATACGGGAAAGATTACAAAAAGTAACGGGAAAAGAACAAGCATACGCACATTTCAACCTTGAAAGAAACGGGCAAAAGATACAGATAAAGCTCTACTCTGTGGATAAATTTCAAGGGCATGAAGCTGATATTGTTTTTTTATCTATGGTACAAACAAAGCGCATCGGTTTTATGGATAATCCGAACCGTCTGAATGTCGCGGTTACACGGGCAAAATTTCAGCTTGTTATCATCGGTGATTACAATTATTTTTCAAAACAGCAGCAGTCGGATGATTTACGGCAATTAGCGCATAATACGGAGCGAATGATATGAAAGCAAAAATTAAAAGAATCTTAAAAATACTATCCGCTGAAGGGTATTTTATTTTTGAAAAAGAAAAAGAACGGAAAGATATTCAAGATTTTTTGAATGGTAAAGAATTTGATGATGATCTTATCAATAAAAGAGTAAAAGAATACTTAAAAACTATCGGTCTTCTGAAAGTAAACGGAGAGCCATCAATAAAGGGCTTAAAAGTAAAAGAGACAGGAAAATTGCCTGTTAGAGAAGAAGGAAAATATAAGATTTGGTTTACGAATAAGGATACGCTTTTAAAAACAAAAATACTGCATTTTAAAAGACTTGCACCGGAAAGACCTCCTTTCGAAAAAATAAGTCAGCACATAGCTCCATTACCGTTTCGTTTTCCCACGGAAAATTATTACTTATCGGTTGCACAAGATATTCATATACAAGAGATAACATTAAAGACAAAGCCGGATGAGTGTTACGGCACCATTGATGAAAGGGAGAGTCAGCTTACGCTTGAATGGTACTGGCAAGATTTAGAGAGTTCTTATTACGTTTTCAGCGGAACAATAGACGGTAAAGCCGTTATGAAAAATCGTATCAATTCGCCGATAGATTTGAAAAAAGACATTCTGACAATATTTTCTGATTGGGATAGCGAGTTGGAAAAATTAAAAATAACGTTTAATGATTTAACGCAGAATGATGAAAAATTACAGTTCAGAAAATCCATACGGAAAGAAATACCTACTATCGGTGAGGTTGAATTTACGGATATACCGCTTATCCCTATTGATGAAGACAATGCTGTTCATTGGCGTAATTGGCTCTTACTGTATTATCTTGATGAGAAATTTTACAATCAGCATGATTGGGATATACTGCTCAATGAGGTAAATAATAAAGACGGTTTTATGAATCAAAAAGAAGCATTACAAGAACTTACGGCTGACACATTTAAACAGATGCTCCTAACAGAAAACAATAAACATAAAAAGAGCAAAGCATTTTGGCATCTGTTTGCTGCCGATGATTTAAATCCTGAAATTAACAACCTCGGCGCGGCAGAGAGCATTAACTCTCCGCACGAATAAATTCTATTACTAAACAAAAGAGCTAAAAAGGAATCGTAAATGGAAAAAATACAAAGCATTCGAAAATCAAAAACAATCGACTATTCAGATAAGCGGATCGAGCGGTTTTGGCTGGAAAACAATACTCATTCTTCACAACAAACGGCTGATTACCATACTATACTGATAGAAGCGGTAAGTAACAGTACAAATAGTGTTATTTGTATACAGTCAGAACAGATAGATGATTCCGAATTAATAAAAGCGCTTTATAAGGCAAGTAAAAATAACCGCATCTATATTCTTTCTAATGACAAGCCGCTTACACTAAAAAACCTAGCAGGGTGCTGCCTGTTACGTTATGGAGTAAAAAGCATCGGTTCTTTTATACTGATAAATGCGGGGATGCAGGATTCTGCCGGTTACTTGTTTACCGCTCCGTTCTTGGAAAGCAGTTTTGCAAGCAGCAATATCATGCTTACGCTTGATGCCGATCAAACCAAAACGCTTTTCCGTTTTTTCTGCAATGCTTTTTGGAACAAGGCATCGCACGAAATTATTGATGACTTTAATTCAGCAACCTCTGTTGAGGCATCCCCGCTTGATTTTTTACCGAATATAAATGACTTTTGCTGCAAAGATTATGTAAAAAAAGAATGTACTATACCTTTTGAACAGGCGCTTGTAATGATACCGGAACTGCGTAAGGGATCACTCATTGATTATACAACCGCTACAAATTCAACCATACTTATTCAATTTGGAAATATTGATGAACAAACCTTAGCAGAAATTACCAAGAACAAAAATGAGCTCTATGCACTTAAAAATATTTTTGCCCAATTTTTATTAACAGAAAACGGTAAGAGCTTTCTTGTTCCGAAACCGTATATTTCAGAAGCGGATAGTATTTTTGCTTTGGAGCTGAATGATACGCAAAAAGCTATGCTTATTCAAAACATCCGCTCTTGTATTGATAATCCTGCATATCGTTACTTGCATACAGGAAAAAGAAGCGAATATGCAGGATGTACTATTTACTTTACTTCCGATACAAAAAAAGCAGTGCATCTTAAAGCACAATCGGATATTGAACTTGCCGCTGTCTCTTGTACTCAATTGTTCGAAAGGCATGTATTTGAAAATCAAGAACCTCAGTTTCAAGACGATGGCGTATCTTGCAGTATACGGTATTCGTGGGAGGTACAACCTTTTTTCTTACCGAACGGAGCAAAAAAAGCTCGGCTTTATGATGAGTGGGAAGCTATTGAACAAAGCTATAAGGCTTTCTGTGATATGCTCAAACAAAATATTGACGAAGCAGGCACACGGAATATCACAGAACGATTAAAAAGATTCTTTCTAGGTAAGAATCAAAAATTTACACAATATAAAACTAAACTGAATGAGCTGGAAACAAAACAACTGTCTACTCTTGAGAAAATTGAAAGAAAAAATATTATAAATACCGTAAATGAAATAAGGCAAAATATTTCTTCAGATAAAAAAGATATTGATAATGAAATAAAAAAAGCAGCCATAGATGATACTATTGCCGATTTGGAACATAAAAAGTCAATAAAAGAAAAAGAATTTGATAATTTGCAAAAAACTCTACAAAATAAATTACGGGAAAAAGAAGATGAAATTCATGCACTCCAACAAGAATTAGCGGGATTGGAAAAAGAAATGAAAGCCGCAGCAGAGGAAGCGGGAAAGGAGGTTGTTGATGGAAAAGAGCAAAAAAACAACGGCTAAAAAGAGCGCAAAGCAAGCTCTTGCATACACGCCCGGTAGTGTTGAAAAACAATCGAGTGAAGTTGAAAAAAACACCAAAACAGATACAATAGATGCAGATAAAACACCGCAACCGGATAAAAGAGTACTCATTCGGGAACGTATCGAATCGTTAAAAAAGAACTGCGAAAAGATTAAGCAGGAAATTAAACGGAAAGAAAAAGAATGCAGTATTTTAAAAACAAAATCAGAAAACGATGAAAAAAGCATCCGCTCCAGTATCGAAAAATTTGAATGTGAGATTGAGCAAAAGCAAAAAGAGAAAGCCCATATCGGGCAGGATAATAAAAACACCGCAGAAAATGAATCATCGTTGACTGTTTTTAATCAAAAATCTCACAAGCGCAATGCAAAAGAATCGTTTTTTGCTATCCCGGATAGCTTAGAACCATTACCGAAAGCAGGTATACTTTATGAAGGTAAAGGGGCAACATATCTGGAAATTGCTTTTTGGGAAGAATATCAAACCGGAATAGAAGAGTGTAAACGATTTAACGCGCAGCTTTGCGCACAGGAGTGTCCATAATGGCTGAACAAACAATCAGTATCGAGATTGATGAAAACGGTAAAATTAAAGCTGAAACCGAAGGATTAAAAGGTTCCATGTGTCTTGATGAGCTGCAAAAATTGCTCGGTGAATTAGGAGAAATGCAATCAATAAATAAAACCGATGAATTTTATAATACGCAAACACAAACCGTAGATGAGAGGATAAAAAACAAAAAACTATGAGCGCAATCGTAAAAACAATTACCCCATTTATCGACAAAGAGTTATTGCTGAAAGCTCTGGACTGTGTAGGATGCTCATATACTGTTTCAGGAAATACCATTACAACGAACCGTATCGATTACTATGGCAATCAAAAATTCGAGTATAAAAATAATCGGTATCAATTTATACATGAAGATACCCCATGGAGAAATCTTAATGTAAAAGATTATAAAACAGTTAGTTCGTTTTTGCAGGCAGTTGAAAAAGAGTACAACCGCATATATGCCGAAAAATGTGCCGAACTGGAAAGGCTCCGACAAGCGGCCCTTGCTGAACAAGAACGGATTCGTTTGGAAGAAGAAAAAAAACGAATTGAAAAGGAACGGCTCGCCTACATTGAAAAGCAAAAGCAGCTTATCATTCAGAAAGCTCAAGCTGAAGGGTATAGCGTTCAAGAACGGAAAGTGAATAATAAAATAAAATTGATATTGCGGCGGAATACCTATTAAATGAATATCGCCCATATCGAAGAATATAGTTTTATATACGGGCCCGGCTGCAGGTCGGTTATCTGGACACAAGGATGCTCAATCAGATGTCCGGGATGCTGGAACAAACACCTTTGGGATTTTACACCGAATAAAGAAATTCCGATAGATGCACTTGCAGCGCATATTCTCAAACAAAGAGCTTTTATTGAAGGTATTACTATACTAGGAGGAGAACCTTTCGATCAATATACTGAGCTATTTCACTTGTGCAAGATACTTGCTGACGAAAAGCTCAGTCTGATCGTATATAGCGGCTACGAAAAACAACAGTTAATTGATAAAGGTTATGCCCCCATTTTCCCATGTATTGATGTATTGATCAGCGGTCCGTATATTGAATCTTTACGGAGCACGGAACTGGGGCTTATCGGTTCTTCTAATCAATGCTATGATTTTTTTACAGCCCGATATTCAAAAGCTCACCTCGTAACCGCAAACGAAATAGAAATTTCTTTCACCAATACGGGGAGTATGCAGATATACGGGTACCCTGATGATGAGAAAACGGAAAAATTACTGCGCATGATGAACCTAACGAGATAATTCGCTTAACCCCTTGCCTCATTATCACAGAACATTGAAATTTTCGGGCACACGTGCTATAATACGGCGTAGTTTTTAAAAACTCAGGTGTAGTTTTTAGAAATATCAAACAAAAAGTTGAAACTTTTTTATTGAATTTTTATAGGAGTGAAGAATGAAAAAAATAACCTTGCGTATATTCACGGTTGTATTGGGTCTTGCAGCATTTTGTGTTGTAGGATGCAGTAAAAAAGAAGCTGCTGCTGCAAAACCGCAGAAACAAGCAGCTGTAAAAGCTGAACCGGCACTACACTACAAAGACGGTACATTCCATGCATTTACCGATATTAAAGATGACTGGGGCGGGAATGCGGAGATAACGATTACCATTACAGACGGTAAAATTACTGCTTGTGAATTTTTATCCTATGACAAAGACGGTAAGCTCAAGGGTGAAGATTACGGTAAAACGGATGGGGTGATTAAAAATGCCGGCTTATATAAAATTGCCCAAGCCGCACTTGCAGGAGCTGCTCAGTACGGTCAAAAATTGATACAAACACAGCAGCTTGGTATGGTAGATGCTGTTGCCGGAGCTACCGTTTCGCATGAGCTATTCCAAAATGCAGCAGATATTGCACTCAAGCAGGCAAAGGCGGCAAACTGATAATGTCTGCTATACAACCCATTCAAAAATTGACGGTTATCGAGCTTGCCAAAATGAATCTTCAGCGAAAACCCTTTAGAACAGCAAGCTTGATCATACTGACCTCCGTACTGGCATTCAGTCTTTTTTGCGGGAGCTTTTTAGTTAAAAGCTTAAACGGCGGTATGCAGTCGCTGGCAAACCGGCTGGGCGCAGACATCATTGTGGTGCCGCAAGGCTATGATTCAAAAATCGAAAGCGCCCTGCTGCGGGGAGAGCCGAACAGCTTTTATTTTAAGCCGGAGGTGGTAGATAGGCTGAAAAAGATTGAAGGCGTTGAGCTTGCTTCTCCGCAGCTGTTTGTTGCCACCCTGTCTGCCGGCTGCTGTTCGTTTCCGCTGCAAGTAATCGGTATTGACTTTGATAGCGACTTTACCATTAAACCGTGGCTGCAAAAACAGGTAAAGCTGCCGCTTACAAATAATCAGATTGTAGTCGGAAGCAATATTGTCGGCAACACACATTCTGAGGTGAAATTTTTTAATCAGCCCTTTACTATTGCAGGCAGATTGTCAAAAACCGGGATGGGGTTTGATAATTCCGTGTTTATGACCATCGAAAACGCAAAGCGGCTTGCAAAAAAAAGAATATGAGCGGATTATGGAACATCCGGTTGCGCAGGATGAAGACCTTATTTCCAGTGTTATGGTGAGGATCAAGCCGAATGCCGACGCGCGGACGGTTGCAAAGAGTATTCTTGCAGCGTTTGAGGGGGAACAAATCTATCCGCTCATCTCAAAACGGATGATGACAAATATTTCAGCAAGCATTACAAACTTGAATGTATATATTTATGTGCTGCTTGCCCTTCTGTGGCTCTTGTCGTTTATCGTACTGGCTGTGTCGTTTTCGTCAATCTTCCATGAACGAAAGCAAGAGTTTGGGATGCTCAGAGTTATCGGCGGCACCAAGAAAAAACTTGCACAGCTTGCCTCATCGGAAGCATTATTGATCAGCTCAGCCGGTGCCGGTATCGGTACCATTATGGGATGTGTAGTTGTTCTGTTATTTAATCAAGCGATTATAGCCGGTCTCCAGATGCCTTTTCTCAATCCGCCGATAGTGTGGACGCTTATGTGCGGAGCCATAACCTTTTCGGCTATTGCAGCCATTGGTCCGCTTTCCGCCTTTAGCACTATCCGCAGTATTACCAAGCAGGAGCCTGCATTGCAGATATAAAAGCCAGTATTCTCAAAATACTTGCCGGTTGTTTTTTACATAACCACGGAAGCACAGAATATTCAAAGCTTTTAAAAGGCATGGCTCTTTTTTCGATACGATAAAATTATCGAGAATCTATAAAAATTCTGCGATTATTTGCTTGAGAAACTGTAAATTATGGTATATACTACTTGTGGCACGTTTAGCAGAAAACACTCTATATAGGGTAGAGATTTTTCATAAAATCAATAGATGAAGGAGATTCTAACATGGATTTTACGTTGAGCAGAGAACAGCTCATGGCGCAGCAACTGTTTCGCGACTTTGCGCAAAACGAAGTAAAACCGATCGCTGCCGAAGTCGACGAAGAGGAAAAATTTCCTGAAGAGAATGTCAAAAAGATGGCAAAGCTAGGCTTTTTAGGCATTCCTGTGCCGAAGCAGTACGGAGGACAGGGGGCAGATGTTTTAACCTATGCCATGTGCGTTGAAGAAATGAGCAAGGTATGCGGAACCACCGGTGTCATTGTTTCTGCCCATACTTCACTTTGTATTGATCCGATTATGCACTTCGGAACGGAAGCACAAAAAATGAAGTATGTTCCGGATCTTGCCTCAGGTAAGAAGATCGGTGCATTCGGTTTAACAGAACCCGGTGCCGGTACCGACGCACAGGGGCAGCAGACCACCGCAGTCCTCGATGGCGACCACTGGGTTTTAAACGGCAGCAAGATATTTATCACTAATGCGGGATATGCCGACGTGTTTATCGTTATTGCGGTAACCGGTGTTGTACAAGACAAAAAAGGACGCTCTGTAAAAGAGATTAGCGCTTTTATCGTTGAACGCGGCTTCCCCGGCTTCTCAGTCGGTAAGCATGAAAAAAAGATGGGTATCCGCGGTTCTTCAACCTGCGAATTGATTTTTGAAGACTGTATCGTTCCCAAGGAAAATCTCCTTGGCGTGAAGGGCAGAGGCTTTATCATCGCGATGACAACCCTCGACGGCGGTCGTATCGGTATCGCAGCACAGGCTCTCGGTATCGCAGAAGGCGCCCTTGAAGAGACGATCAAATATACAAAAGAGCGCGTACAGTTCGGTAAGCGCATCAGCCAGCAGCAGAACACCCAGTTCCAGCTTGCAGACATGGCAGCCCGCATTAAGGGAGCGCAGTACCTTGTCTATGCAGCAGCCTGCAAAAAACAAGAAGCAAATGAAAACCCAAACATCCGGTATTCTACAGAAGCGGCAATGGCAAAGCTGGTTGCAGCTGAGGTTGCAAGCGATGTAACACGCCGCTGTTTACAGCTCTTCGGCGGATACGGCTATACCCGTGACTACCCGATTGAACGGATGATGCGCGATGCAAAGATTACGGAAATTTACGAAGGTACGAGCGAAGTACAGCGCATGGTTATTGCTGCAAACTTGGGTGTAAATTAAGGAGGACAAGAACAGATGAAAGCAATTGTTTGTGTAAAACAAGTTCCCGATACATCCGGAAAAGTTGCCGTCAAAGAAAATGGGCAGCTTGACCGTGCATCGATGATGACAATCACCAACCCTGATGACTTAAACGCTATTGAAGCTGCTTTGCAGCTGAAAGATCAAACCGGCTGTGAAGTTGTTGCTATCTCCATGGGACCGCCTCCTGCCGAGAGTATGCTCCGTGAGTTGTTGGCGCGCGGCGTTGACAAGGCAGTACTGGTTTCCAGCCGTGAGTTCGGCGGAAGCGATACATACGCCACCAGCCAGATTTTGGCAGCAGCAGTCCGCCGCGTCGGTGTTGGACCTGAAGATGTTGTATTCTGCGGTCGTCAGGCAATCGACGGAGATACCGCACAGGTAGGTCCGCAGATCGCTGAAAAACTCGAACTGCCTCAGATCACCTATGCAGCTGATATTAAAAAAGAAGGCAATGCGCTGATAGTAAAACGTATGCTCGAAGACGGCTACATGATGCTCAAAGTAAAAACTCCCTGTCTTATCACCTGTATTAAAGAGCTGAACCAGCCGCGGTATATGAGCGTCAGCGGTATTATGGAGTGCTACTCAAAGCCGTATGAAGTATACAATTACGAAACCTTAAAGGATGATCCGCTTATCGATAAAGATACGATCGGTTTGGAAGGTTCTCCGACAAACGTATACAAATCCTTTACCCCGCCGCAGAAAGGTGCCGGAACTATGATGGAAGGCGCTGATAAAGCCGCTTGTGAAAAACTCGTCGGTATGCTGGCAGAAAAACATATCATTTAATGAAGGAGGAGAATGTACAAATGGCTTACGATAGCAAAGACACAGCAGCCTTCAAAGGCGTATGGGTATTTTGTGAACAGCGCAATGGAGAAATCCTGAATACTTCGTTTGAATTATTGAGCGAAGGACGGAAACTCGCTGATGAATTAAACGGTGAACTCTGCGGTGTTGTCCTTGGAAAAGGTATCAAGGAAGATGCATTAAAGAATCTCGGCGGTTACGGTGCCGACAAGGTGTACTACTGTGAACATGATCTTTTAGCTGATTATACCACCGACGGATATACCAAGGTTCTTACCGCATTGGTACAGGATAAAAAACCGGAAGTATTCTTAATCGGTGCAACAACCATCGGACGCGACTTAGGTCCCCGCTGTGCCGCACGGCTCCATACCGGATTGACCGCCGATACTACCCACCTCGATGTCGATACGGAAAAATACAAGGAATTCCTCCGCACCAGCTCGACGATGGATGTCGAAAAAACCCCGTTTAAGGTAAACACCAACTTGAAAATGACCCGTCCGGCTTTCGGCGGTCACTTGATGGCAACGATTGTGTGTCCCCGCTTCCGCCCGCAGATTGCAACCGTGCGTCCCGGCGTTATGAAAAAGCAGGATTTTGATTCGACAAAAGCGGCAAAGACCGTAGTTGAAAAACCGGTTGTTGAGCTTTCCAAAGCCGATATCAGCGTTGACATCCTCGAAATCAAGAAAACCGCAAAGAACATCGTAGACTTGATCGGAGCAAATGTGGTTGTTTCCGTCGGCCGCGGTATCGGTAAGGATCCAAAAGCGGGTATCAAACTGGCTGAGGACTTGGCTCAGGCACTCGGCGGCGTTGTCGGAGCTTCCCGTGCTGTTGTTGACTCCGGCTGGATGGATGCAAACCATCAGGTTGGACAGACCGGAAAAACCGTACATCCGCACATCTATGTAGCAGTCGGTATTTCCGGAGCAATCCAGCACCTTGCCGGTATGCAGGATTCCGAGTACATCATTGCGGTCAACAAGAACGCTGATGCGCCGATCTTCGGTGTAGCCGACTACGGTATTGCAGGAGACCTGTTCAAGGTACTTCCAATGCTGACCGAAGCAGTTAAAGCGGCAAAAGGCAGCCTGTAATTTTTTAAGGGCGTGTTGAGCTTAGCTTAGCACGCACCGGATTTTATATTGCTAGAAAACTGATCGTTTTTTAGAGAGCCTTTGAGATGCAAAAAGCCTGTTTTTTTCCTTTGCGGAAGAACAGGCTTTTTTTAGTCAACCTACTCAAAGGTCTATGCTAAAAATTCATCCGGCGTATACACGGGTATTTTTGACCCAAAAAAATCTTTTTTATTGCGTGTAATAATGCAATCTACCGAATTAAAAAAAACAGGACGCTTTGCCAGAAAATCAACCAAAATATTTGTATCAAGTAAGACTTTCATATTTCGTAACCACAAATTCTATAGCTTCTTGTTTATAATCAATGTCCGGCGGTAGACAACCAGCATGCTGTATCAGGGCATCATAAGCTCTATTTTTTTCTTGCTGAGGTATTGTTACAATATGTTGTCTATTCGTTTTTTTCATTTTTACAAATAAATATTCAATGTAATGCTGCACTTCCTGCTGCAGCTCCTTTGAAAGCATATTGTATTGCCGCATCATTATATCATTCATAGAATGCTCCTTATCTATCCATCCCATAGCAGTATAGCACACTTTACCATTTCATTAAACGCTGCGAGCTTGGTAGTCTTTGCAGCTACCGTGATGACACGCGGCTGTTATCGTTTACCGAAAATGCAGCATCACCATTTCTCCCTGCTGCAAGACGAACTGTTTACCGGTACACATAAACCTTAGTTCATTACTATCCTTATTTTCAACAACAACTGTTACTTTTTTGTGTACCGGTATCGGCATAGAAAATGAGTCTCCTTTTTGTAATCGTATCGAAGAAACAGGCTTCATATCATTTTTTTGCTGATTCACCGTTTCAGCACTATTCTTCCGCGGTTGTAACTGGATGTTTGAAAGATAATCGTATTCGGACGGAGATTCTTTTTGAGGATGCGGCTCTGTTTTATCAAGAGTCCAATCCTTATTCAGCGTTCTCGCATTTTTTGCAAAGGTGTCTGCTTTTTCATAAGCATCCGGTTGCATTTCTCCATCCGTTGAAACGGTTAAATCGGCAACACCGGCTAATACGGTAATGGGAAAGTAAAGCGCGTCGATAGTCGGTGTACTGGTACATGACATCACACTGATGCACAATATGCAACAATATACATAATATCGTAGATGTTTCATACCAAAACCTCCGTTTTTCGATAAGAGCGGGAGAGTAAACCTGTTCAGAAACTTCTGCTTCTGAATTGGTCACCTTGAACTGTGATGTTCTAAATCGCACTATTTGTGTAATTTTAAACTCGTCG
This sequence comes from Treponema sp., assembly GCF_052169735.1. Classification (GTDB taxonomy): domain Bacteria; phylum Spirochaetota; class Spirochaetia; order Treponematales; family Treponemataceae; genus Treponema. The sequence continues at coordinate 5,496 of NZ_JBQNBW010000014.1, read as the reverse complement.
ATCTGTTCGAAAACGCAATTATCGAATCAGTCTAATATACCTATCATTAGCATCTCCAAAAACTCAGGTATAGCTTTTAGAGGCTCACTGTATCAGTATACCATCAGAATTGTACACGTTCAAGGTTCTTCCATTTAAGTCAAAGCGGGGAACTTCATTACGTCCGGTATCTCCTTTTGAAAAGGAATATAAGCAGTTGTATTCCTTTTTATGTGCTTTTATGTATAATACAGCACTATGAAGCAACTACGGGCACAATTTAATAAGCAAAACCTCAGACGGTATTTAGGACTCTTAGCAAGTTATACAGAGATCCTCTTAGCACTGGTAGTTATTGTCGGTATTCTGATACTCAGCATCCGTGTTCTTTCAGAATTAAAGACGATGATTATCGGTACTTTCACCGGAGCTGCCATTCCCTCTTTTTCACAGTTTTTATCAATGGTATTTGAACTTGTTATCGGGATTGAGTTTGTCAAGATGCTCGCCAAGCATACACCAGGCAGTGCAATCGAAGTGCTGTTGTATACTATTGCGCGGGCGCTCATCATTGATCACAGCAGTATGACCGGTGCACTCCTCGGAGTCATCTCTATTGCCATCCTCTTTGCTGTCCGCAAGTATTTTAACGATCCTGAAGTACACAACCATGAAACCGGCGGAGACTATATTGTAAACGGCGGTATCAGTATGAAGGAAGTCAATAAACGGCTTGATGCCGACTTTGATGAAAGCTATGGACACACCGTTGCCGGTTATCTGTTCAATTACTTGAAAGCTATCGGAAAAGAACCGACTGTCGGCTGCGAAGTGCATATCGGCGAATACTCATTCCAAGTTTACGATATGGAAGAGGACTTAATCCGCTATATCAAAATAACCCCGCGGAAATCATAAAGAGGCTCATACATGCAAACCCCGCTCGATTCACTGCAAGCACGGCTTTTTGCCATGCAGGATAGCGCTTACAAGGACTTTAACAAGAAGCTCATTCCAACTGTTGATGAAAAAACGATGATTGGAATCAGAACACCAGTACTCAAGCAATTTGCTAAAACGCTTTTTAAAACAGAACCTGATCTTGTTACAGCATTTTTGGGAGCGCTTCCTCATCAGTATTTTGAAGAAAATAATCTTCATGCCTTTTTGATAGAAAATATCAAGGATTTTGATACGGCTTTGGCAGAAACAGAACGCTTTTTACCTTTTATTGATAATTGGGCTACCTGCGATTCTTTTGCACCGCCGCTCTTTAAAAAATATCCCGATAAAATGTATCAAAAAATACTGGAGTGGATTCGTTCGTCTCACACCTATACGGTGCGTTATGCTATCGGGCTGCTGCTTTCTAACTATCTTGATTCACAATTTACTCCTGCTGCACTTGAATTGGTTGCCGGTGTTCATTCAGAAGAATATTACGTCAATATGATGATTGCATGGTATTTCAGTTTTGCATTGATAAAACAATATGACGCAGCTATTCCATATATTATAGACCGGAAACTCGCCCCGTTTACTCACAATAAAACCATCCAAAAAGCGATAGAAAGCAGGCGTATCCCAGCAGCTACAAAGGACTATCTAAGAGCACTCAAAATCCAGTCATAATGCACCGAGTTACGGTGATAAAAGCCTATTCACTCGCGCCTTAGTGTGATATACTAGCGCGCAATGAATTTCTCTAATTGTAATCTTGATTCTCGCCTTTTACAAGGGCTCGAAGAAGCCGGGTATATTGAGTGTACTCCGGTGCAAGAACAGGTAATCGCCGCGGGAATGGACGGTTCGGATCTGTATGTACAGTCGCAAACCGGTACGGGAAAAACCGCCGCGTATTTAGTGACGCTTATGCAGCGTATGATGTCGGCTGCCCAAGAGAACCGCAGCCCTGCCTTAATTCTTGTTCCGACTCGGGAACTTGCCGTACAGGTTGAAGAAGAAGCATGTAAGCTCGGTAAATATACCGGAATACGGACAGCGAGTTTTTACGGCGGTGTTGGGTATCAAAATCAAGAAGATGCCTTGAAAAACGGGGTTGATCTGTTGATTGGAACACCCGGACGGATTATTGACCTGCTCGAACGGAAAATTATGAATTTGAGTACCATCGGCTTTTTGGTGGTAGATGAAGCCGACCGTATGTTTGATATGGGCTTTTATCCCGACTTACGGAGCCTTCTTTCAGCAATTCCTAAAGCAGAAGACCGGCAAACAATGCTATTCAGTGCCACATTGAGCACATGGGTAAAGAACCTCGCGTGGGAATACACGGTTGATGCAAAGGAAATTACTATTGATGCTGATAGCGTAACGGTTGATGAAATAAGTCAAAAGCTCTTTCATGTAGCAGCTGATCAAAAAATGCCGTTGCTGCTGGGTATTCTTGCGTCGGAAAAACCGGAAAACACCATTATTTTTTGTAACACCAAAAAAACAACGGAGATTGTTGCCAAACGGCTGCGTATCAACGGGTATGCCGCTGAATTTCTTATTGGAGACCTTCCGCAGCCGAAGCGCCTTCAGATTATCGAATCCTTTAAGGCTGGCAGTGTGCGCTGTTTAGTTGCAACCGATGTAGCTGCACGGGGAATCGATATAAACGATCTCTCGATGGTAATCAATTATGACCTCCCCAACGAGGCAGAAAATTACGTACACCGGATCGGCAGAACCGCACGGGCAGGTAAAACTGGCTCTGCGTACAGCCTCTGTTCGGAACAAGATGTGTATAATCTTCCCGATATAGAAAAATACATAGAAGCAAAGATACCTGTGGTTATTCCCGGTGAAGAAGACTTGCAAAAAGACGAAAGCGCTGATCGATATATCAAACTTGACCGCGACTCCTTTGACGGAGAGCGTTCAGACGGGCGCTTTGGGCATAAGCCGCATCAGAGTGAAAGACCGCGCAAAGATGAACGCGGAAGCCGCCGCGCCGGAAAAACAGCAAAGCCTCCCCGCCGTGCGGATTCTAAGCCGGAGACAAAAAAGACGCGGCTGCCGGAACGGAATAGTAGAAAATCAGCTGATGTTCTGGGCGGTTTAAGCTTTGAAGAGCGGATGGCGTACTATAAAAACCAATATGGTAAAAATCTTACCGCACAGGGGCAAACCGAGACCGCCGGTACAGCAGCATCCGCCGGTAAGACAGCCGCCGAGCATACAGGCAAGGCAGCAGCCGGTCAAAAAGCAAAAACAGGAGCAGCCGCAGCACGGAGTAAAGCACGGCAAGGACAGCCTGAAAAGAAGCGGCGGAAGGGCGATAAGTATGTGCCTGCGCAAGGTGCAGAACCAAGCCAGAGTCCGCGTCCCAAAAAGAAGGGGACACAGGGTGCAGAAGTTGCACGAAAGAACCGCACAGCGCCTGCCGGACAGCCTGCTCCAGTACAAAATCCGCCGGAACAGCCCAAAAAAGGCTTGTTAGGGTTGCTGAAAAAGATTTTTACCGGTAAGTAAGCAGTATTTTGAAGGAAAAATATGAACTGCGAAACCTTCTTGGATCACTATTTTCTGTATAATCGGGATAGTAGTCTTCCACTCGGCGTAAAATTCCATTTAGCACGGTGTGAAAGATGCCGTAACATCATCGCAAAGATGCAGGCAGCGGAAGTACTACAGCGAGAAGTTTTAGAACGCCCGTTTGATACCGGTAACCGCCTGCTGCAGGCGACGATGGCTGCCGTATATCAGCACAAGCGCCCGCATCAGTCCATTGCTGCGGCTCAGGAAAAAGAGGCAACTCTACTGCCGTGGCTGACTGCGGGCGTTCTTCTTATTATAGGCTTTATTCTCTTGCCCTTTAGCGACAGCGGAAAACTTTGGCTGACACAGTTCGGCGATTCGTTTTGTATTCCGTTTGCCTTGCTCTGCGCATTGAGTATTACCTTCTATGCCGCTGTTTTTTTTGCAAAGAATCTCGTGTTTTTTAGCGAAAAATTTATGCTTTCGGATGGTATAATTGCCCGACACAGTAAACCGTTAGCGGGATCGTGCATATAAGCCCAATGCTCCCTGCGACGGCACGGAGCACTTCTGAGGCAAGCAGCTCTAGGTTGACAATTTCGGTAAAACCATTAGAGAAAAGCAGGAAGATCAGCAGCACCGGTATCGAAGTACTGACGTAGGCTAAAATCAGCGTATTCGACATCGATCCAATAATATCCCTGCCGATATTCATACCGGACTGCATCAGCTGTTTTTTGGAAACATGCGGACTAACCGAAACAATTTCCCACATGGCTGAAGAAATAGACATAGCAACATCCATTACCGCGCCGAGCGCACCGATCATAATTCCGGCAAACAGCAGACCTTGATAGTCAATCCGGCGGTGCTGCGGAATAAAGGCGAGCATTTGAGCATCTTCACTCCCCAGTCCGGTTAGCATCAATATTTTACCGGCAATAAAGGCAAAAATCCCCGCAACAATAACGCCTCCGATAGTACCGATTATTGCTGTATAGGTCTTTTTGTTATTACCACTGATGATGAGCAGAGTCAGTACCGCCGCTGCGCTGCATACTGCTAGTGCGAGGAGAATAGGATTCATACCCCGTATAATACACGGTAAAAAAATCCCAAAAATGAGTCCCACGGTTATACCGAGGGTAATGAGCGCCTTAATGCCGTTCTTTCTCCCAACAATGATGAGCGCCGCTGCAAACAGAGCAATCAGAATGTATACCTTTGTATCTCGTGCCCGCTCATAAATTTTTAAGTTGATGATCTTTCCGGTCTCATCCTCATCCAACTGCAAAATCATCTTTTCATGCAGCTTAAAAATCAGCCGGTATGGGATTGCAAGCTCAATAGTGTTTCGGACAGTATACACTTCACCCTTATGCTTACCGGTTAAGATTTCGATTTTAAGGTGCTGATACCGGAAGTCTGCTTCAATTGGCATGTCCGGTCTGCTTTCTGCAGTGTCATCATAGACGATTTCGATAACACGCGCCTTTACTACCTGATTTTTCGGTAAACTGAGCTGCGCATCATAGTATGCCCCCAGTTCAGAATCATTGATGTCCGGATTATTTTGTGCAAAAAGCTGCGGCGTAATGGGTGCAATGATACACAAAAGAAAAAGCGCCGCAATCGTTTGCAGCTTTCGAAAATACCCGCTGCCGTGGTTTTTGAATGTGCTACAGCAGAAATGAATACTAGCGTTGTTTTGCATAATGATTATAGGAAGGTATAACTTCGGCAGCAAAATTGGGCTGCCTCGTTAACCGATAAGTTTGTATTGCGGCAAACATCACAGATTGTATGTACGCTATCGCGTACCAGTGCAATAGTTTCCAAAATTGATATTTTGTTCAACTGTTGCATTTTGAAGAACCTTTGCCTGACGCACCGATAAGGCGGATATGATAAATCATTTCCTTACAGAACAAGCCGCGATGGCTTGATGTTTTTGATGTTCCCCATAGTTTAGTTTCCCAGCACATCTGTTTTCCAATCATTGATCGTTCTTAGTTCTTCGTCAAAAGAACT
>NZ_JBQNBW010000013.1:0-46384 GCF_052169735.1 Treponema sp. | reverse complement strand
TCAGATATTTTTTAAGGGTTTGTTCGCTTAATGTCGCATAAAACTGTATTTGTTCCTTAAAATTCAGCAGCCGAATAAAATATACATTTTAGAGGATGCTGAATTAGTACGCGATAGCGTACCTATAATCTGTGATGTTTGCTGAAAGGCAAACTCATCGGTTAACGAGGCAGCCTTATTGCGGCTGCCGAAGTTATACCTTCTATACTTTTATAGCCGCACAATACTCCCACAAACACAATCATCAGTATATCGACGAGATTGTGTTTCTTGCATCTGTCAATTCTTTCGTCTTTAATGTTCTTAAATGATTCTTGTAATGTCATTGTTTCACCCCAAGAACATTTTACCATCTTTTGTACCGTGTGAGCTACTATTTTTTTGACACTTTTTATAATGCGGAATCCCTGAACCTATATTGTCTGTCAGCATTTCCGGCTTTAGAAACAATACAGCCAACCGATATAAACAGTAGGGAGTTCCGCTACGGTAGTTGTTACAATCGCGTAGTATACGTTTTTTTCATAGAAAAAGCAAACTGATAGATACATTTTAAAAATTTATGTAGGTGTACAGAATCTGTTTACGAGATCACCGGTACAGCTGCGTTATACCTTTAAAAGTATGTTGAATACTTTTTAGACCGTATCTTGTGCAAGGAGGAAAACTATGATGGAAATGAAAGTTTTACTATTGATTTTAGCTGTTGCCGGTATATTCTTTATTATTATTGCTTTTTTTCTTGGAATCAAGATTGGAAACCTGTCTGCAAGTAAACACCTTGCAGAAGAGATAAGAAGAGCCCGGGAAGATGCAGTAAAGCGTTCCCGAGCAGTTTTAAATGGACAATTTTCAGAGCAGTTCGCCCCTTTTTTCCCGGATTTTCCTGCAAATCCCACAGAAAGCCGCTTTATCGGAAAGCCGGTTGATTTTATTGCCTTTTCCGGTCTTTCAAGCAGCAGCATTAACGAAGTGCTCTTTATCGAAGTCAAAACCGGGAATTCTCGGCTATCAAAACCGGAACAGTCGCTCCGTGATGCGATAGAACACAAGCGTGTCCGCTATGCCGAATACCGCATCCCCGCTGCAAAAGCATGACCTACGCGACAAAGCTCTCCAGTTCATACTGCTTTCCAATGGACTGGAGCTGCTCCAGCGCCTTCTTTTCAATCTGCCGAATGCGTTCTTTTGTCAAATTGAACTTATTTCCCACTTCTTTTAATGAGAGCTGTTCATACCCATTGAGCCCAAAGCGGTAGCGCAAAATTTCTGCTTCCCGTTCTGTCAGCAGGGCAAGCATTGCATCAATATTTTCCCGCAAATCAATGTCAAGTGCATAACTTTCAGGCTGCATGTAGCGGGTATCTTCAATAAAGTCCCCAGCGCTTGCAGTACTATTGTCGTTAAATACCGGTGCATCAAGCGAAACAGGATCACGGGCTGCATTCATAATCGTTTCCACCATATCGGGTTCGATCTTTAGTTCCTTTGCAATGGTATTCAACTCTTGTGCTTCACCTTCCATACCGCTTTTGCCGATCAGCTTTCGGGCTTTTTCTATTTGTACCAATTCATTTGCCCGGTTAAGCGGCAGCCGGATCATACGGGATTTTTCGCAGATAGCTTTGAGAATTGCCTGACGGATCCACCATACTGCGTAGGAAATAAACTTATACCCTTTATCAGGATCAAAGCGGTCTGCTGCATTCATTAAACCGATATTGCCTTCGCTAATCAAATCCATAATCGGGATATTCTTATTTTGATATTGCTTTGCAACATTTACGACAAAGCGTAAGTTCGATTCTATCAAAATTTTTCTTGATTTTTCATCTCCGGCGGCAGCTGCTTTTGCATATTTCAACTCATCTTCTGCGGAAAGCAGCGGTATCTTATTGATTTCTCTCAAATAGGTTGCAAAGACATTATTATCAGCGTTTGTTCTTTGTGTTTTTTCCATCATTTCAAACTCCTTGCAAATAGATAGCGGGGCTTCTGAAAATGTTACTTTTTAGAAAATACCCCTACGATATTCCGAAGCACATGGTCTTCGACGTTCGCCGGTCAAGCGCATATTTTTATGAGAACCTCTAAAACCTCCAGTTTTTTAGAAGTTTTCCTTAAGCTTTTTTGCTGCTTGAACACTAACAATACAGCAAGAACCGTGCCAAGTTGACATATTTTTTAATCTTTTTATATATTACTGAAAAAAGAGCTATTTTACTGAATTTTTCCTCCATATTTACGTCCAATACACAAAACGCGCTTAAAAAACTTGCCTTTTTAAGACTTTGTTTGTATATTTATTGTACTTGTATATGGCTGAAATGACACACTCAGTCTATAAAACATTTAAACTGGGTTAAATTGACACAGCTCTATACAGCTCAAATCTACCCAATCACTATTGGGTTTATTTTGTGTAGCAAAAATAATCATAGTATAGGAGATCCTTAGATGAATGTACGACCATTAGCAGACCGCGTTTTAGTAAAAATTGACGAGGTAGAAACAAAAAGCGCAGGCGGGCTTTTTATCCCTGCCACTGCACAAGAAAAGACGCAAACCGCAGTTGTCATTGCCGTAGGCGACGATAAAGAAAAGATCAAGGTATCAGTTGGTCAAAAAGTAATGCATGACAAATATGCCGGTACACAGGTTAAGATTAACGGAGAAGATCACTTAATCCTCAAAGCAGGCGATATTATCGCTGTTATTGAATAGTCTTACCGGAACTGCGGCAGTTAACAAGACCGCCTCGGATGGAGGCGCTTCTACGCAGCAGTGACAAGGCTGTCCAAAAACTGAAGTTTTTAGACAGCCCCTCGCGTTCAAAAATTGACAAGGAGGTCAATTTTTGAACTTGATACGGATGGTGGCGGTTATAGCAGCAGCGATATGTTGGCTGCGTAAAAATTCGCCGCTAATGCGTCCATAGATGGATGAAGTGTTAATCAGAAGCGAGTTCTGTACTCTCAAAACTCGTCTCCACCCTGCATACACGGATGTATGTCGGAAGGAAGAGTACAGAGCTGTACATTGTGTAATGAATGTGCCATTTTAGTGGCTGAAAATCAACACCCGTGGCGCAGCTTGTAAACATTTACCCTCCGCACGAATAAACCTCCATAAAATATAAAAATTACAAACAACTATTACAGATACAGCGTTTCCTAAATAGAATCCTTATGGTATAATAAACCTATTCGACAACTGCGTTCTCGAATAGGTCGACGAGTTCTCAATCGCACAAATAGCACGATGCGTGAACATCACATTTCAAGATACCCTGTTTAGAAACGGAAGTTTCCGAACAGGGTTAATCGACTTGTACAATTTTTATAAGGAGCCTACATGACAGCACCGGAAATGATACCATTCCCTGATCTTCCCTATACCCGTCCCGATATGGATGCCTTAAAGGCAGCATTCAGCAAAGCAGAGCAGCAGTTTGAAGCTGCGCATTCGGCGGCTGAACAGCTGACCATCATCGATGAGGTACAAAAGCTGAAATCTCACTATCAAACTATGTCAACGCTTGCCTCCATCCGGCACAGCATAGATACCCGTGATAGTTTTTACGATGGTGAAAATACTTTTTTTGATGAAGCAGGTCCGCTCTATATCGAAATGACAAATAGCTTTAACAAAAAACTGCTTGCGTCCCCTCTCCGTAAAGAACTTGAGAAAGAACTCGGCACACATATATTTGCAATGACTGAGATGGATATGAAAGTATTCGATCCATCCATTATGGAAGACTTAGCGGAAGAAAACAAACTGACCAGCAGCTATGATAAGCTGATTGCTTCGGCGCAAATCGATTTTGACGGAGAAAAACGGACACTCTCTCAGCTGACTCCTTTCATGGAAAATAAAGACCGCATGGTGCGTAAGCAAGCAGCAGAAGCATACTACGGTTTTTTTGCAGAACATGAGGCAGAATTTGATTCCATCTACGATAATTTAGTCAAAGTCCGTACCCGGATTGCAAAAAAACTGGGGTACAAAAACTTTGTGCAATTAGGATATGACCGCCTCAGCAGAACCGACTATAATGCAGAAATGAGCGCCGCTTACCGCAGTCAAATTTACCGTGAAATTGTTCCCATTGCTGTTAGCTTACTCAAGCGGCAAACAAAACGGCTGGGACTAGAGCGGATGTATTACTATGATGAGGCGCTTAAATATACTACCGGTAATGCTGTTCCCCATGGAGACCCTGATTGGATTCTAGCAAATGCAAAAAAAATGTATGCGGAGCTATCCCCTGAAACAGATGAGTTTTTTACCTTTATGACATCCTATAATATGCTTGATGTCCTTTCAAAAAAAGGTAAGGCTGGCGGCGGCTATTGTACAACAATCCCCGATTATAAGGCGCCGTTCATTTTTGCAAATTTCAACAAAACGCAGCATGATGTGGAAGTAATGACCCATGAAGCAGGTCACGCATTTCAGGCATATCAGAGCCGTAATGCCCGTCTGCTGGAATACGTGTGGCCTACCTACGAAGCCTGCGAAATTCACTCGATGAGTATGGAGTTTTTTACCTGGCCGTGGATGAATCTCTTTTTTGAAGAGCAAACCGATAAATTCCGCTTTACCCATCTATCGGGAGCGCTGCTCTTTTTACCCTACGGCGTTACAGTCGATGAGTTCCAGCACTGGGTATATGAGCACCCCGAAGCAAGTCCCACAGAGCGGAAGGCAGCATGGCGCACAATCGAAAAAAAGTATTTGCCGGAACGGGATTACGGCGATAATGATTTCTTAAACCGCGGCGGTTATTGGATGCGCCAAGGGCATATCTTTAATACCCCGTTTTACTATATCGATTACACCCTTGCACAAGTGTGTGCGCTGCAATTCTGGGCAAAAAGTCTTGTAGACCGGAAAACGGCATGGGCGGATTACCTCCGTCTTTGCAAAGCAGGCGGAAAGGATTCCTTCCTCCGGCTTGTAGCATTAGCCAACCTCAAAAATCCCTTTGAAGACGGATGTATTGCGTCGGTTGTACCGGCATGTACAGAGTGGCTGAACAGCATTGATGACGCAGCACTCTAAACTGCAGTAAACTAAATACCACGACAATATACAGCACAAAATATTGAGTACTGTCCTCCGATGCACAGCATCGGGGGCTGTCCAAAAACAATCAGTTTTTGGACAGTTTCCTTAGATTTAGATGCGATGTTTCCATATAAAGTTGAGCTTATGTAAAAATAAAAAATACGGCATCCTCCTTAGACCCCCGTATTTTCCACCAGCTGCAAAAGGGCCGAACCGAATTTTTCCGCTTTTATTTCGCCGATACCGAATACGTTCAGCAGTTCACGTACCGTGCGCGGCTTTTTGAGGATGATATCTTCGATTGTTCTGTCTCCGAATATAACGTAAGGCGGAACGTTTTCTTCCTCGGCAGCATGTCTGCGCCAGTCTTTTATCGCTTCATACAACGCTACGTCATCTTCATTCAACGTGCGCAAAAATTCACCTCGTTTATATTCACTTCTTTTATGTGCAGCATCATTCTTTTTAGAATCAATGCCGGTCTTTTTAGATTCTGCTTGATTCAATCCGCTCTGCCCGATAAGCTCTACTGGAAGTTCGACTTTTGCGCGGGATGCGAGTGCCTGCTTACCGTTCTCGGTTATAATAAGTACATTGTAATCACCGGTTTTTTCGATAAGTCCCGCATAGATGAGCGCATCGGAGAGCGCAAACCAATCCTCTTTTGAAAGCTCTTTCCCGATTCCCCATGTTGAAACTTTATCATGCCCGTTTTCAATAATCCGCTTTTGCTTTGAGCCGAGCAGCACATCGACAATATACGAAAGCCCGAACCGCGATTGCGTGCGGTATATGCAGCTCATAAACTTTTGCGCAGGGATGGTAACATCTGTCAGCGGAGGCGGAGGCGCGGAACACACATCGCAGCATGGAAAGGGACATCTTTGTCCGTAAACGCTTCCGGATTCACTGCCGATGTCTTCTGGTTCTGCGTCAGCGTTTTCGGGTTTCTCGTTCGCTGCCGCCGGAACAAACAGCTCTCCAAAATACGACAACAGAAAATGACGGCGGCATGTCTTGGCGGAGGCAAACTTGAGCATTGCCTGCAAGAGCCGTTCGGAGTTGGCGCTGTCCGCTGCCTCTTCAAAAAACGAACGAATTTTATGTGCATCGCCTGCGCTGTATAAAAGCAGGGCGTGAGAGGCAAGACCGTCGCGTCCTGCTCGTCCAATCTCCTGATAATATTCTTCGAGTGACTTGGGTAAATCATAATGGATAACAAAGCGGACGTTCGGTTTATCAATTCCCATACCGAATGCAACCGTCGCAACCATAATCCGTACCTTATCGCGGATAAATTGCTGTTGATGATTTCTGCGCTCTTCGTCGGAAAGCCCTGCGTGATAATTGAGCGCCGAGTAGCCTAAATCCGTGAGCTGTTCGGTGAGCTTATCAACTTGCTTGCGGGAAAAACAATAAATGATTCCGCTTTCACCGCTGTGTTGTTCCAGACAGGCGATGACCTCGCGCAGCGCATTCCGCTTAGGACGTACTTCAAGAAAAATATTTGCGCGGTTAAAACCGGCGACAAAAACTTCCGGCACTTTCATACGGAGATTTGCCGTAATATCTTTTTGTACCTGCGCGGTTGCAGTTGCCGTAAGCGCAAGAAAAACTGCATCCCTAAACTGCGCACGGATATTGGAAATTGCCAAGTAGTCGGGACGGAAATCATGCCCCCACTCGCTAATGCAATGCGCTTCGTCAATGGTAATGCAGCTGACCGGTAGGTTTGCATCATGCAGTATAGACTGCGTGCGATCCGCCGCAAGCGCTTCCGGAGAAAGGTATACCAGTTTGACACTTCCGGACTTAATACGCTGCACTGAATCGAGATACTCGCCCCATTCAAGCGAGCTATTCAAAAAAACAGCACTCACACCGTTTTCTACAAGGGAGGCAACTTGATCCTGCATGAGTGAAATCAACGGAGAAACAACAAGCGTAATGCCGCCGAACAAAAGCGCAGGGATTTGATAGCACAACGATTTTCCGCCGCCGGTAGGCATAACGGCAAGCGTATCGCGCCCCGACAGCACGGAGGCAATCACTTCCTTTTGCATAGGACGGAACTCATTGTAACCGAATGTTGTTTTAAGCACAGCATGCGCGCGTTTTAGCAGTTCATCGTGTTTTTCCATAAAGCGATTATATCTATTCCGTGCGGCTTACAAAAGAGAGCCATACAATAGACTTGCAAGTTTTATAGACTTTACCTCCGTGGCAAATTTACAAATTATACCAATCGCCGATCTTACAGCGTTATCACCATATCTGTACAGTAATTGATAATACGGGTATCGTGGCTGATGAGCAGCACGGTTTTACCTTTCAGGAGCGGCAGCATATCGTCCAAGAGCTTTTTTTGCGTTATCACATCGAGTGCGGAAGTCGGTTCATCTAAAATAAGTACCTTCGGGCTGCCTGCCAATGCCCGCGCAACGGCAAGCCGCTGTAACTCTCCGCCTGAAAAAGCGGAAGGATATTTATCCAGTACCGATTCCGGCAATCCGGTCGGCTCGAGGTAACGGCTCAATACCGCTGCTTGCCGGGAGGAAGCTGTCCTGTTATGGAAATACCTGCGGGATAATCCTTCTGTAAACCATCCGGGGCTGGTATTGCGGAATATATGCTCATTTTGCGGCGGTTCTAGTGCCTGTTCGGTGGCGGGGGGATGCCAACGGAGCATTTCGACAAAAGCGCTCCGGATCGTCTTCTGCGGGTTAAATGAATAAAACGGATTTTGAAAAATCACTTGAAACCCGTGCCGGTCTTTCGGCTTCTTCAATTCTCTTCCATTGTAGAGAACTTGTCCTTTGTAGGGTATTAGCCCGAGGATCGCTTTGATGAAGGTTGATTTCCCCGAACCGGATTCGCCTTGAATGCCGTATATTTTTTGATCAAAGTCTATCGTTATATCCGTAAGTACCGGTTTGTGATAGCTGACTGAAAGATGTCGTATACTTAGCATTGTTTCTCCAGATACGCTGCCTGCATAAGCTGCCGGGTATAAGCTGTTTCCGGTTGCGCAAAAATCCGGCTAGCGGTACCGGCTTCCACGATTTGCCCATCTTTCATGATGATCACCGTATCGGCAATATCCCGTACCAGCGAAATATCGTGGGAAATAAAGAGGAGCGACATACCGGTGCTTTGTTTCAGTGTATTTAATAGCGAAATGATGCGCAGTCCTGTTTGATAGTCAAGCGAGGCAGTCGGCTCATCGCAGATCAGCAGCTGCGGTTTGAACAGGAGGGACAGAATCATCATAACACGCTGTAGTTCGCCGCCGGACAGCTCATGCGGATACTTGTTCAGTATTTCTTTCCGGTCGAGCTGTACCGCATCAAACAGTGTATGCAGCCATCCGGGATCAGCCTGTTGCTGTTTTATCTTGCAGATATGGTTGATATGCGTTTTAATTTTTTCTACCGGAGAGAGGCTGCGGAAGGGATTTTGATAGATCATCGCGATATGCTCCAGGCTGTACCGCTTCCGGTCGTGTTCGGATAGGGTGAAAAGATCAACCGGATTGTATAGCGCTGTTTGGGTACTTGTCAGTGAAATGTCCGGCGTTTTGCCGATGGCGACGGTACTCATTGTGAGTGGACTGGTCTTTTGGATATTCTCCAGTTGCATTGAGCCGGAGCTGCTGTTTGGGGCTATGGTGCAGCCTGCTTGTTTGTTCGTTTGAGCATTGTGTGCAGGGTGCTGCACGAAAAACAAACAGGAACCCTGTACGGAAAAGATCGAGCGGTCAAGCAAGCCCATTATAGCCATCGCAGTAAGCGTTTTCCCCGAACCGGATGCACCGATGACGGCAAGCGTACTCTGCTCTTCAATGGAAAAGCTTATATCGCTGACAAGCTGTTCTCTGCCGCTGCTTTCACTGCCGGAGCCTACGGTATTGCCCGCAAGAACTTTGCCGTTCCTCCAGCTGCGGTTCTGTCTGCCGGCACAGTGAGTTGTCCGTTGCAGGCTGATGTTCAAATGCTTAATATCAAGACAAGTCACGTACGCCTTCCCGATTAGCTGCTGAAGTGATGCCTTCCCCGATAAGATGCACCGAATAGGTCATTAGGATAATACATAAGCCCGCCGGCAGCCAGATGTACCATTTGCTGCCGATATTCATAACATCGAGTGTAACGGACAGCATAGAGCCCCAGCTTGCCTGCGGTTCTTGAATCCCCATACCAAGAAAGGAGAGCGAAGATTCCATCAGTACTGCTTGTGCAACAGAAGTAGTAAAGATTACGGCGATGGTATTCCGCAGAAGCGGCACAATATGTCCGAACAACATCCGTACACTGTTTTCTCCGTTTATTCTACATATCTGAATAAACTCCCGGTCTTTTATTGCCAGTACCTCCGTGCGGATAAGGCGGGCGGAAGGAGCAAAGGTAAAAAAAGCGATAACCATGATGAGGTTTACAAGTGAATTGCCGAGGAATACCATAACTGACAGCGCCAAAACATAAAACGGAAAACACAGCAGTACATCGATTATCCGCATAAGAACCGCATCCGCTTTTTTGGAAAATCCGGCGGCAAAGCCCAGCAGTACAGCAATAAGCGTGCGGATGCTTGTTGCAGCAATCCCGACTGCGAGTGAAATTTTTCCGCCCGCAGCAGTACGCGCAAGGATGTCCCGTCCGAGGGAGTCCGTCCCGAACCAATGTTCCGGCGACGGTGGCTGCTCTATTTGCATTAAATCGATAGCATTCGGATCTTTTTGAGCAATAAGCGGAGTCAAAAAGATGAACAGGAGAAGTCCCGTAAAGAGGCTTATCCCTACGGTGAATTTTCGAGTGATTGGAATAATTGGTTTTATAGTAGGCATTGGGAAACCATTTTACAGGTCAGTACAACTGGCTAAAGATCGAAACTAGTGTCGCGATTGCCAGTAGTATACGGCTAGTAAAAATCGCTGCTCTTTACTCATTATGAATGACTGTATTACGAGTTAGTTATAGAGCTTCGACTTCCGGTACTGTTAATCCTGTTGCTTGCACTATCTTTTGGATGGAGTCTCCTAGCTGCTTTAACAGCTTTGCCGTTTCGAGCTTTGCTTGTCGGGAACCTTCAGCAAGACCAAGTGACTTACCTTGTTGTAATCCTTGCTGTATTCCATCATTTCGTGCATCCATTTCAACTAAATTTAACATCATATACTCTTTTCTTCTCCCCTCATTCTCTTTCAATTGTCTGATAAATCGGTCTATTTTCTGGATAAATGGTCTATCACTCATAATACCGTTCATGTATTCCAAGAAAGCTTTCAGTTCAGGATCGGTCTCCTTATGTGCTGCAGCGCTGTTAATAATAACCTTTATAACACCGTCTGCTAAGGTGATTGTGTTATCTTCGCTACATATCGTTTTGAATGTATACACTGGCAAACCGCTCTCCAGATAATCGAATGGACAAAAAAATAAGATAAACGAATCAGGTAAATCGGTATAATAGCGTCCTTTTTCAAGACTACTGACATCGATGACTGATTGGTAATAACGCAGACGCTTGGCGAGATCGTGCTTATTGGTTGTTTGCATTTCAACATCATAAACGTTACCGTTGCTGTCGGTAACCCATACATCAAGCCTGATGCCTTTTGCATAGCCTGCTTGGTCGAATGTTTTTTGATACGTAATATCAACGATCTGTCCAATCGAATCAGCAAGTACCATATTTAATACCGCTGTACAGATCGATTTATCCTGCATGACTAAACAAAATATATAATCATCAACTATCGTTAAATCTTCAAAAGGCTTTCTCATCTTTTCCTCCGCGGCATATTATAGCATAGTTTTTAGTGAATTGGTAAGAATAAGTTGTATGCCGCCATAAAAGATATATATTGATTCCCATTGATTGTTCATCCATTACACACCCATCCGTTTATCAAAAAAATAATTGAGTAGATCGGCTGCCAGATTTGCGAGCAGTACGCAGACCGCCGTCATTGCGGTAATGCCGAGGAGTACGGGATAATCGCGGAACTGCACCGCATCGAAATTGAGCTTACCGATGCCGGGCCACACAAAAATGCTTTCCGTAATGAGCGCTCCCGAAATGAGGTACGGTACTTCCATAAACACCATGGTAATAAGCCGTGGTAAAACGGCGCGGAAACCGGCGGTCTTATATGCTGCATACCGCGTGAGTCCGAACCCTTCATACGTGCGGATAAAATCCTCCTGCGCAACCGACTGCATAAAAGCGCGGACATACCGCACGAGCGGAGCGCATTGCATGAGTGTCAGGGTAGTAACCGGCAGCACTGCATACCGAATCCGGCTCACCAACAGTGCAGTACCCGTTTTACCAATGTCCTCCATACCGGAGATCGGGAACAGCGGTATATCAAATGCGAAAAGCTTGATTAAAAAGAGCGCAATAAAAAATGCCGGCGTACAAATACCGATCCCCGAAATAACATCGATGCTTTTTGCAAACAAACTGTGCGGATAAAATGCAATGCGCCTGCCGATCAGCACGGACAGTACAATGGCAATGAGCAAAGCAGGCACGGTCAATGCAAGCGTATTAGGCAGCCGGAGCTTAATGAGCGTATGAACCGGCACCCCGTACTGCAGCGAATACCCGAAATCAAAACGCAACAGCGACATAATCATCTTTGTCCATTTTACTGAAAACGGGTCATAATAGCCTTTTTCCCGCAGCATCGCTTCAATCCGTTCGGGCGGCATTCCGGGCTTAATAAAGTTAAGGTACGGATTCCCCGGCTGTAGCTCAAACAGCAGCAAGAGCAGCATGGTGATACCGACGAGGAGAATAAATGAAATGATCAGCCGTTTAGCGGCAAAGCGGAACAGAGGGGGATAGGTCATAAAATACTTATTTCTTAAATAAATCGCTATGAGTACCGGTTCTACTTAACTCAAGAATGAGAGAAACTTCGAGTATTCTATAAATCAATATCCAATCAGGACGGATATGGCAGTCGCGGTAATGTTTCCACTCACCGGAAAGCGGATGATCTTTGTATATCTGCGGCAACGGTTCTCCTGTTTTTAAGAAGTCGATTACTTTTTCAAGCTCTTTTTGATTATAACCTCTCTTAATGGCGAGCTTATAATCTTTTTTAAACTGAACTGTATATCGAACATTAAGCATTTAACGCATCCATCAATTCTTGAGTGGATGTATATAGAGGACTCAAGTTTTTTCCTTCTTGGGATTCTTTTAATATCTGTGCAGTCGTTTCATTAGGAATTTCGTCATAGTCGGTAAATATTTCAATATCTTTTTTAAACGGTAAAAGGCTTTCTAGTACTTGCAAAAAGCGCTCATCTGCATTCCTTAATGTAATAGTCATAATTGCAGCTCTCCTTTCATATTACTATACCATATTTAAGCATTCGGGCGTTTCATCAAAGTTGTCGACCATCAAGATAGGGCATATACTCCCTCCTTCACGGTAAAATAGCATATTTTTGAAAAACGTACTATATTTCGTGTATTATTTTTTGAGGCAGGCAAATACAGCAAGTAGAAAGATCGAAACTCAAAGGATGGGAGGCAGGACAATTATTTGAGAAACAAAGTAGCGCAACCCTGATTCGTGCGGATGATTAATTGCTCATATACCGCGTCGTAATCAACAACCCCGACGCAAGCGTCGAGGTATTAAACCCTCCGCACGAATAAAGGGAGTGAAAGCCGGTTGCAACCACCTCGTTAAAAATATACATCCGTGTACATTTTTGACTGCGGGTTCTTTACAAAAACTCGGTACTGTGTTTGATCTCCGAAACATATTCTGACAATAGATATATTTAGAACGGTTTTTAATGTCTCGGTAGATAGCGTCGATAATAATAATGGGAAACCGCATATTGTTTATCAAAATGCTCATAAGGAATAACTATGAAGAAAAAGGTGGAACTTAAAAAGCTGCTCCATCATTCAGGATATATATTTTTCTGGCTGTCTACCAGTTTTTCGATGGCAGCAAGTAATATTATTCAATATGTCCTCTCGTTATATGTTTTGGAGAAGACGGGATCGGCAACGCTTTTTGCAACGATGCTGTCGATTATCGTGTTGCCGAGAATTTTTTTCACGCCGATCGCCGGAGTTCAGGGCGACAGAATGCGCAGATTAAAAATGATGAAAATTATTATGTTTTTATCAACGCTGTGCTTACTGTGTTTTTCTATCGGTGTGAGTATTTACGGGACGCTGCCGGTCGCGTTGATTTATGTACTGGTCACTCTGCTGGAGATGATTGAAGTATTCTATCAAGCGGCGGAATCTGCCATCGTACCTGAAATTGTGCCGAAGGATTTGTTAGCTGAAGCTGTATCTCTTGCAAAGTTGGATGACGGTATTGTCTTTGTGGCGGCTCCTGCAATCGGTACGGTGGTGTATAAATGGTTTAGCATACAAGGCGGTCTTTGGATCACGGCATTTTTTTTCTGTATTTCGTTTTTCTTAAATTATGGTATACAAACGCCGTATTATAAAACTCCGGAGAAAAAAGAACAGCGCAGTTTTCTTACCGATTTTACCGCCGGTTTGCATATTATTAAAGACCATCCGTTTTTAAGCAGATTTATTTTTATTTCACCGATAATGGGCTTTTTCTTTTCATCGGTGTTTAGCGTGGTTGTTACCTATTTGTTTCTCGTATCATTTCCGATTGGTGAAGAATGGTATGGTTTATACCGTTCAGTAACGGCATCAATGGTCATAGTTGTTCCGTTCTTTGTCGTTCCGCTTGTAAAGAAAGTAGAAACAAGTAAACTTGTGATCAATTCGGCACTGATAGTATCAATCGCTCTATTCTTTATTGCAGTGCTGACTAAATATGTTTTTATGGTAGGGGCATCTACTTATGTCTTTTTTATCATTGCTATTACGGTTTTAGACTGTATTACCATTGCAGTGATGATGCCTGTGCATATATCTGTCGCCACGCTGTATCACAATACTATTCCCGATGCATACCGAAGTAGGGTACTCTCCGTTTCAAGGATGCTTACGATGATTGCAGTTCCGTTAGGTAATATGTTTTTCGGTCTCCTTACCGATTTATTTCCGCCGTACATCAACATTGCAATAGCGGGGGTCGCAATTATGGGCTGCTGGTTTTTATACAAACAAGCGTTTAAGAATCTCAAGCTTGATAATGCCTAATAATAATTCATAATTGAGAGAAAAAGGAATTGGTAACAGCTATCACCTGAAAACCATCACCAATTCCTCATCACCAATTACCAATTCCCCATTGCCAATTATTTCGCTACTTCCCAGTTTTGTACGTCGTAGAAGTCAACAAAGGTGTTGGGTGTATAGCCGGTAACGCCGGAGCGGTATGCCTTTGCAATATCGGCAGCATAGAGCGGAACCCACGGGAGTTCTTGATTCAAAAGAATGCCGAATTTCTGCAAGGTTGCTTTGCGGTCTGCCATATTGAGCTGCTTGCGGTTTAAGTCCAAAAGCTCATCAGCCTGCTTGGAGCGGAATGCCGCAATATTCCAACCGAAGCTGCCTTTTTCGTCGGTTGCCTGCGTGGAATACCAGTAGGGGGTCGGGTCGGGATCGGGGTCTAGGGTATTGCCCATGAGGTACAGTTCAAACTCATGGTTACCGACAACTTTTTGCATCGTGGCATTAAAGTCCATCGGTTCAAGCACAATATCAATGCCGATTTTTTTCAGATCAGATTGAATAATCGGTCCCGTCTGCTCCCGGATTTTATCGCCTTTCGGAATAGTGAGCGTCAGCTGTAAATTTTTCCCATCTTTATCAACAAAACCGTCTCCGTTCGTATCTTGGTAGCCTGCTTTTTTCAGATAGTCCTTTGCTTTCTGTACATCGAATGTATAGTGCGTTAAACCTGACTTTGGATATGACCACAGCGAAGGAACCATCGGGGTATCAAGTACAACACCATTTCCTTCGATTAAACCGTTCACAATAGCCTGCCGGTCAATCCCATACGCAATAGCGGTGCGGACATTGCGGTCAAGACGAGCATCGCGGAGGTTAAAGCCCATGTACTGCACTTTTGAATTAGGGTAGCGCACAACGGTTACGCCTTTTGCGGCAAGCTGTTTTGCATCGGCATTTTTAATCGCAGACACATCGGCTATATCAACAGTACCATTGATAAGCTCCGCCTGTACCGTTGCTTCGTTGACTACTTTGAGGATAAAGTTCGCTGTTTTCGGCTTTCCGCCGTAATAGGCATCGAATGCAGTCAGCTTAACATAGGAACCGCTGGTAAAACTTTCAAACCGATACGGACCGCAGCCGACCGGCTTTGAAAGGAGCTCTGCTGCTTTTGCCCATTCATTGACCGGAACATCTTTCCAAATATGTTTAGGCAGGATTCCTAAAGTTCCGATATTGATCAGCGCAGGTGCATACGGTTCGCTAAAAGTGATTTCTACCGTAGTTGCATTCTTGACTGCAATCCCGGAAACTTCCGCAGCCTTTCCTTCATTAAAAGCTTTAAAACCTTTAATAGATTGAACATAGCTTTGCAGCTCTCCGTCATACTGCGGACTGGCAAGCGATTCAAGGGTGAACTTAACATCTTCGGCACTGAGCGGCTTACCGTCATGGAAGGTCAGTCCTTTCCGCAGCGTAAACGTGATAATTGTGCTATCCTTGCTGACTTCATACTTTTCCGCTAATGCCGGTTCAAGCTCGATTTTCGCATTCAGGCAGAGCATAGAAGCATATACCAGTCCGTTCACATACTCATCGTACTGGGTGTCTGCAATGAGCGGATTGAATTTGCCCACAGGTGCCGCGCTAATTGCATAGGTGATCTGATCGGACTTCTCAGCAATTTTAGCAGAGACCTCTTTTCCTCCGGCAGAGGAAAACCAGAAAAATGACACTGCTGCGATAGAAAGCAGCAATACCTCTCTTTTTTTCATATAAAACTCCTTAATAAATAATAAATTATTAAAATTGATAATAAAATAGTAGATTTTGGAGATGGTGTCAAGATTTCGAGGTAGCTTGTTGTTTTACCCTTAGGATGATACTATGCTGATTATGCAAAAGCCTAATCATCTTTTTATCTGTATTGTCCTATTTTCTACCTTTATATACACGCAAGCTTATGCTGAAAGTAAACTTGTGCAAGCAGAAGACTATTTTAATCAAGCTCAGATCATCCACAACAGTGAAACAGACACACCGGATTATGCAGCGGCAGCAGCGCTCTTAAAAAAAGCTGCTGATCTGCATTATGCCCCTGCACTCTATATGCTCGGTATGTATGCCTTGAATGGATTGGGTTGCGAAGCTGACCCGCAAGCAGCATTTTCCTTTTTTAATGAAGCAGCAAACTATGGGTATACGGAAGGATTATTTACCGTCGGCTGCTGTTTTGAATACGGATACGGTGTTGAAAAAAATGAAGCATTGGCAGCAGACTACTACAGTGATGCAGCAGAAAAGAATTATCCTCCGGCACTGCTGCGCATGGGAGAAGCCTATTACTATGGCGATATAACAGAGCAAGATGATTTCAAAGCGTTCGAGTATTTTTCTGCAGCATCAAAGCTCGGATATATCCCTGCATTTTGGCGTACTGGTGCCTGTTATTACAAGGGTCGAGGTGTAGAACAGAATTATGACACTGCAGCGGAAATTTTCCGACAAGCTGCTTTGTACGACGAACCGAATGCAGAAAATTATCTTGGTATTTGCTATGCATTTGGGCACGGTGTGCCGGAAAATCAGGAAACAGCCGTGTATTGGTATCGCAAAGCAGCAGAGCAAGGATTATCTGCCGGAGAAAACAACCTCGGTTATCGGTATGATATAGGCAGCGGCATCGAGCAGAATGATACACAAGCTGTGTACTGGTACACGAAAGCTGCGGAACAGGATTATGAAATGGCGCAATGTAATCTTGGTCTGATGTATGAAAAAGGGCGCGGCGTTACAAAAGACGAGAAACAAGCGGTGTACTGGTACAAAAAAGCTGCTGAGCAAGATGAACCGCGCGCCTTTAATCGGCTAGGACTTTGTTACTATGATGGGCGAGGGATAGATCAAGATTATAAAGCAGCCGTTGCGTGCTATCAAAAAGCAATTGAGCTGGGAAACTATGATGCATCATATAATCTTGGGCTCTGCTATAAAAACGGATACGGTGTTCCAAAAAATGATACGGAAGCACTCAGACTTTTTGAGCAGGTATTCCACACAGGCAGAATGTATGCAGCATCTGCCGCTGCTGAGTGCTATTATCACGGCATAGGAACACCGCAACATTATCAGAAAGCGCTTGAGCTGTATACGGCGGGAGCCAATGCCGGATATGCTGATTGTCAGTTTGCACTTGCGGAAATGTATCGGAACGGGATCGGTGTTCCAAAAGATACAAAAGCAGCACTCGATTGGTACAAAAAAGCAGCAGATAATGGACATACGGATGCCGCACAGAAACTCACAGAATTGAAACAAGCACAGTAACAGACTGTTATCCTGCCCTGAGCGGCAGAGTTAGAAAAAGCGGATAAAGCGTCTATAGTTCTGCGCTCTATGCAAAAAATAAATGGCAACAGAGGGCGCACATGAATCAACATATCCCGACGCGAGCGTCGGGGTATTAAACACTCCGCACGAATAAACCTGTTCGGCAACGCGGTTATCGAACAGGTCTAATGACTCGGCTACAGCAGTCCCCCGATCAATGCAGGAACTGCAATGAAGTTCCCGATCGCCCCGCCGAGACTTGATAAAAAGAAGATGAGCAGTATGTGTGCAATCTTATTCTTATACCAGCCCCGGATAGTAGTTACATCAGTTGCGAGGTTTTCCATATCGGAAACTTGCGGCTTGCGTACCCATGCCTGCACTATTCCGGTAAACAGACCAACCCCGATAAACGGATTAAGTGTTGCAAACGGAGCGCCTATAAAGCCTGCAATAATACTCAAAGGGTGCCCAAGAGCTGCAAGGGTACCGAGTGCAGCAAGACTACCATTCCACAATATCCAGCGGATCAGCAGTGCTGTCGATGCTGTCACACCTCCTTTGAAGAAACCTGCAGCAACCAACACTACAATCAGTGCGGGAAAGAACCAGTTTGCAAGTTTTGAAAGCTTGGTTTTCGGCGGAACCTCTGCAATATCACTTAAATCGCTTGCGGCAGTACTGTTTTCAAGCTTCTCAAGATATGCTTGCGTCCCTTCAAGGTGCCCGGCACCCAAAACCGCAACGATTTTTTTTCCGGGCGCATTCCATATTTTGGTTGCCAGATAGCGGTCACGTTCATCAATCAGCACTTCTTTTACCTGCGGTAAATATGCTGCCATCTCCGCCATCATACCATCCATTTCGCTCTTATCTTTTAAAGCCTCAATTTCCTCTGCGCTCAATTTTTCCGTAGAAAACGCACTGCTCAACAGTGTTGCCAAGAGTTTAGACTTTCCCCAGAGATTATTTTTAGCCCACGCCCGCTTGAGCGTAGTGTGAATAGGACGGTCAACAAGCTCCGTATGGATGGCAAGAGATTGGGCTGCGGTAATAGCAGCTTTCATCTCATCCCCCGGCTTAACTCCGACATCGGCACCAATCCGTTTCTGAAAAGCAGCCAGCACTAGATTAGCAAGCAGCAAAAAACCTTTACCGCTTTTGAGTACCTCAATAATGTCAAGCTCTTGCCACTGTTTTTCATTGGTGAGCGCCTTATAACGCTGCTCATCCAATTCTACACACACACAATCAGGCTGCTCTTCACGAATACTCCGTTCAACGTCTTCAATACTTTCCCGTGAAATATGAGCAGTTCCTACTAGGATAATGTCCCGATCCTTGAGCGGTATTTGTTTTACTATTTGATTCATGGTCTATCCTTGGGCATACTATTTCTGTGCAGCAGATGATACTTCTGCCGTTTCCAATTCCGCTATGGCAAGCCGGTATTCAAAAAAGGAGGGATACTGTGTTGTTTTAATTTCAAGCAGATATTTTTCCGCCAAATGCCCCTTTCCTGCAAGCTGATAAAATTCTGCTAAATAGAAGAATTTCCGCAGCCGAACCGTTTCGTCTTTTTCTTTCATAATCCGGTTTGAAACATCACTATCACCGGCAAAATCATTAAAAAGTCTGCATAAATAGTAATCGGTTTCTCGTTGTGAGCGGTCAACTGTTTTCAAATATTTTGAAATAAAATCCTTTGCTTCCGTCTTTTTTTCCATTTTATAACTACATAGTGTTGCAGCAAGGGCATAGTACGTATTATCCGGAGCATACCGGAGTGCATTGATAAAGGCATTCCGGGAACCTGCCCAGTCTTTTTTTTCAAATAAGAGGATTGCAAGCCCTTCATAAGCAAAGTAATACTGAGGATAGAGCTCCGTTACCTTACGATAATGCCGTATTGCATCATCTTTTTTACCGAGGTCATCATAAATCCCTGCAATATAGATATGAACAAAGTATGAATCGGGTACCAGCGCCACAGCATGATTAAACGCATCCAATGCCTCTTCCCGTCTGCCTATCTGCAAATTATATGAGCCGAGATCCGTCCAATGGGGCGCTGCATCAGGCTCCAAGTCAATCGCTTTTTTTATATCCGTAATTGCTTCCGCCATCCGGTTTGTTTCCGACTTTATCCGTGCAAGTTCCGCAATGGCTAGACTGTTGTTCGGTTCATACTGTAATGCCGTCAGATAGTACTGTTCCGCTTCCTTGAGTTTATTGTCCAAATAACGAACCTTCCCGCACCAAATCAGTGCAGAAACATCACGAGGCTGCTTCTTGAGTATTTTCATAAAGGTTTCGCCGGCTTCTTTATAGCTCCCTTGATTATATAAATCGAGTCCTTCTTCCTGCAGCGCTTGAATATTATCGGGATCCAGTTTGAGTATTTTTTTGAGATAGGTACTCCGCATCTTTTTATCGTTTTTTGCCTGTGCAATCATTGCCATCGTATAGAGTACATCCAACTCATTCGGGTACCGTTTTTCCAGCGCTTTTGCCACAGTCTCCGCTTGGGCAATACGTCCGATAGAAATCAGCACAGCAGCTTTTAAATTCTGAATAGCAAGAGAATTACGATCTTCATCGGGCAATGTGTCAAAAAGAGATACCGCTTCGTCCCATTTTTGTTCACTGAGCAAGAAACTCAGCTGCTCGCCGAAAATAACACGCGGCGGAACTTCTTCAGCCGCTTCGCCTGAACCGGATGCAACCGATATTGCCGTACTTTTAGCGGCGAGCAAGGTACGAGTGTCAGGATTATTCAAACCAAAAAGATCGGTTATTATAAGGCACATCAATATGATCTTCCATATAATACTCCTGCGGTAATGATTCATGGGAACTCCTACGGATTGTAAATTTTAAAAATGTAAGGGCTAGTGTACCCTACTTTCGTGATCTGGTCTAGCCATTGATAAACGGCACCGTTCAGAATATCTTTGATGAGACTGCCATAGAAAGACAGCCAGAGCAACCTGCTTCATCAGCACAACTGGTTGAGTTTTTCGCTGATAAATTCGCTCTTTTCTTTTAAGCCGATAGAACCGGTTTGCAGCATAATTACGTTGGGCTGTTTTGCATCGAGTTTTACCCGCCCGGCGGATTCTTTGATCATACGGAGCAGCTTATCAATGGAAATTTTTGAAACCTTCGCAAAGGTGATCCGTACCGTGCCTTGCCGCTCCTTCAGTGAAGCAATGGACAGCTTTGCACAGGTTATTTTGATTTCGGCAAGGGCAAGCAGGCTTTCTGCTTCCTCCGGCACGGGACCGAAGCGGTCGGACAGCTCTGCATAGAGCCGATCGAGTTCTTCTGCGGTGCGGACACCGGCAATCTTTTTGTACACTTCCATCTTGGTTTCAGGCACACGGATATAGCTGTCGGGAATAAAGCCTGAATACTCAAGCTCAATAACCGGTTCGGTTTCCGGCTCGTAGCCGGCGTTTTGCAACCGCTCTACCGCTTCTTCCAACAGCCGGAGATAGAGATCAAATCCGACGGAGTAAATATCACCGGACTGCTCCCTTCCCAAAAGATTGCCCGCGCCGCGAATTTCCATATCCTTCATCGCGATTTTAAAGCCGGAGCCGAGTTCCGTAAAGTCCGAAATAACCTGCAGCCGCTTCATTGCAACCTCAGTCAGCGCCTTGTTTTCCGGGTAGAGGAGATACGCATACGCTTTTTTGTCGGAACGTCCAACACGGCCGCGTAGTTGATAGAGCTGCGAAACACCGTACATATCCGCACGGTCAATAATAATCGTGTTGGCATTCGGGATGTCGATACCGTTTTCAATGATAGTAGTAGCAATCAGTACGTGAAAACCGCCCATGTTGAAGCGGCGGAAAATATCTTCAAGCTCAGCAGCGCTCATCTGTCCGTGTGCTATGTCGATCAGTACTTCAGGAATAAGCTGCTGAATTTTGTACCGCGTTTCTTCCAAACTTTCCACACGGTTATGCAGGTAGAACACCTGCCCGCCGCGGTCAACCTCAAAGCGGATAGCCTGCGCAACCTTTTCAGGATCAAACGGAGAAATAACGGTTTCTACGGGACGGCGGTTCTGCGGCGGGGTGGTTAAAAGGCTCATATCGCGGATTTTTAAAAGACTGATATGTAGGGTACGCGGGATAGGCGTTGCACTGAGCGAGAGACAGTCTATATTGGTTTTCATCTGCTTGAGCCGCTCTTTGTCTTTTACCCCGAACCGCTGTTCCTCGTCTATGATCATCAAACCCAAATCTTTAAACTGAACATCTTTTTGGATAACACGGTGGGTTCCAATCACAATATCAAGCTCACCGTTTTTCAGCTGAGTCAGTATTTTTTTTTGATCAGCCTTGGACACAAAACGGGAGAGACGGGCAAGTTTAACCGGAAATTTCTGAAAGCGCTCTTGGAATGTTTCAAAATGCTGTTCTGCAAGAATGGTAGTCGGCGCTAAAAACGCAGCCTGCTTGCCGCCCATTACTGCCTTAAAAGCTGCACGCATCGCAACTTCCGTTTTCCCGTAGCCGACATCGCCGCATACCAGCCGATCCATCGGTATCGGTTTTTCCATATCAGCCTTAATATCGCTGATACAGGTGAGCTGATCTTCCGTTTCTTCATAAGGAAAGGCAGCTTCAAAGGCGGTTTGCCATTCATTATCTTTGGCAAAGGCAAAACCGGCAGCAGCTTTTCGGCGGGAATAGAGATCAATGAGCTTATCGGCAATATCTTCAACCGATTTTTTTACTTTATTTTTCCGGTTTTCCCATGCCTTGGAACCGATAATATCAAGCCGGGGAGCTTCACCTTCGTTGCCGATATAGCGCTGCACAAGATTCGCCTGTTCTATCGGAATAAAAACGGTTTCATCCTGCGCATAGAGGAGATTGATATAATCGCGTTCGTGTCCCAGCGCTTTTACGCGCTCAATTCCCTTAAACTGCCCAATGCCGTAATTGACGTGTACAACATAGTCGCCGGGATTGAGCTCCACAAAGGTGTCGATAACGGAGCTTTTTACCTGCTTCACCGATTTCGGGATGCGCCGGCGCCTGCCGAAAATTTCGTTCTCTTGGATAACGAGTATCTTAAGTTCAGGGATGCCGAATCCGGACGACAGGGTAAGCGGCAGAATTTCCGCATCGATGTCTTTCAGTAATTCTCCAATACGGAGCGCCTGAGCTTCGCTTTCTGCAAATACAAAGATGTGCCAACCTTCCTGCTGCAAATGCGCTAACTCTTCCTTTAAGTACACGATATTGCCGAAGAAGCTGCGCGGCGGATCGCAATTAAATACGATGGATTCTACCGTATCATCTGTTTCTTTCAGTGTTCTCAAGAAAAGACTGTACGGATAGGCAGCAGTTTGCTCCGTAAACGACAGTAAAAGCCGCTGCGGCATGGGATATTCGGTGATCAAAAGGTTGTGTTTGATGTCATCATCAATGGTGCGGGTAACTTTGTTGTATAAGCCCTGATATTCCCGCTCCAATGCATCCACCGCATTGCGCTGCCGGTCGTAATCCATAAATAACAGCACAGGCGGTTCCGCATGAGCGCCGGCAGCAGTCTCCCCCAGATAATCCAGAATGCTTGCAGGTTTTTCAAAGCAGAGCGGATAAAAAAGCTCCTCACCGTCAAAGGAACGGTATTCTTTTAAGTGTGCGATGAGTTTTTCTATCCCCTCCGGTGTAAATTCCGGCAGTACCCCCATATTTTTTTCAAGCCCGGCAATCCGCTCATCATCCCAGATTACTTCCTTCATCGGATAGAGGGTGAGGCTGTCAAACTCTTCCACTGAGGACTGTGTGTGCATATCGAAGGATTTGATTTTTTCAACCGTGAAAAAATCAAACTGAATACGGTAGGCAGTATGCTGAGAACCCTTATTGGCAGCGGCGCAAATATCGAGTACCTCGCCGCGCAGGGCAAATTCGCCGCGGACACTTACCCGCGGAACCCGTGTATAGCCCCATTGTATCAGCTGTTCAGCAATTTTTTCAGTGTCAATATCCTTTCCCTTCTGCAAGGTACAGGTGAGTGTTTTTAGGTACTCCGGTGGCGGTACCGGCGTTAAGAATGCCCGCTGCGTCATAATGGTAACGGTTTTTGCATTATCCGCTACCTCCCGCCCTGCTTGCGATGCCCTGTCGTCTCCGCTCAAGCACAGTTCGCATAGTTCGGCAAGAACCTGTGCGCGTTCGGCAAATACCGGTGCGGAATTTTGTACCGGACGGTATGCAATATTGCCCCACCACGGCAAAATACGCGCTTGCAGCCCTGCAATATCAAGGTCTGCACGCAGCTCTTCTATTTCTTTTTCCGTGGGAACGACAATACACAGCCCGGTTTTAAAACGGCGAACATATTCAGCAAGGAAAAATGCAAAAATCCCGCCGGATAATCCATGGATATGATAAGGAAAACGGTTTTCTTCTAAATGAGAAAAAGCATTCCGCATGGTTTGCCATGCATGAATGCTTTCTTGTAATGAGCGTTCTTTCATTGCGTATGATTAGCCGAAGAAGTTATTATCTTTTGAGCGGCGGGTTGTTACAAAACGGGCAAGATCGACAATGTTTTTAACGATAATACGGTCTCCGTATACCTCTAACCGTCCTTGATCGGCAAATTTACGCAGCGCATCACCCGTTGCTTCCGCAGAAAGCCCTGCCCAGCGGGCTACTTCTTCAGGCGTGATGATAAAGGTACGCATTTGCGTTGAACGGTCAAGATCAGGCTGGGTTTCATCCAGCATCAAGAAAACATCCCCGATACGGGCAATCGAATCTTGAATAGTTAAAATCATAAACCGGCGCTTTTGTACATAAATACGCTTTACAAATGTTTTTAAGAGGCGCATTGCAATAACGGGGTTTCCGGTCAACAGGATTTCAAAATTTTCCTTGTTAAACTCAAGGGCAACCACATCATCATAGGCAATAGCAGATGCCGAACGCGGCGAATTATCTAATACTGCCATTTCTCCGAATATTTCACCCTGCTGCAAAATATCGAGGTTTTTTTCCGCTCCATTGATGATTTTAATCAGTTGAACTCGACCTTTCTGTATTAAATAGAAAGAAGCACCGGGTTCAAACTCTGAAAAAATGACCGATCCCTTAGGAAACTTTTTGGCAAAACGGGCAAATGATGCAAATAAATCAGGCATGAATAGCTCCTTCACATGCAGCTTGCAGCTCTTTAATCTTAGGCACGAGCAGAGGTCCTGCCATCATCAACGCTTTATCATAGAAGGGCAGCGCTTTGTCAGGACGATCCATACCTTGATAGCACAATCCGAGGAACATCAGTATTTCCGCAAGTTTCAAGGATTTTGGGAACTGTGTGATAAAACTGGTTCCAAGCTGGATACAACGGACAAATTCCGACTGCTTGTATAAACAGCGTGCAGCACCTAGATAAGAAGCTTCGACCTTAGTACCCTGCTTCATTTCGATAATCGTATGATACTGCTTGTATGCATCAGCCCACTTTTCTTGTTTTGCTAAATCTTCCGCGAGCTGGAAACTCAAATCCAAAGAAGCTTCATCAAGCGGAGCAGGCTGTATAGGACCAGTTGCTGGGGGGTGAGCAGCTCCACTCGGCTGACTGGAAGGATTTCCGGCTGCGTCGCCGGGCTGCCGGGCTTCTCCAAAGCTGCGTCCAGCCATCTGTGCTGAGTTTGTAATAATCGGACCGATAGCAGCCAAATGCTTACCCGCAGGATACAATGCTCTATAACGTGCTGCTACCTGTGCTGCCGCCTGATAATGCTGAGATTTATAAAACGCCGTTGCAACAGTGAATAAACCGTCTTCGTTATTTGTTTGCTGCTTACTATCCATTAAGGATTCAAGCTGATGATGCACATTTCTCAGCTGCCGTGAAAAAACCTTCAACATCTGAAGGATAATACGGGTATTTTTTTGAGCAAAATCTTCAAACTCCGCAACCGAGAATGTATAAACAAGCGAATCAGTCAGAACCATCGCACTTTCTTCCCGCGGATAATTTCCTAAGGCAGATTTCACCCCGAAAAACTCACCGGTCTTAATATACTCTGTTACCTGTGCGCCGGTTTCAATATCAAGCGAATTGAGCGCAATATGCCCGCTGTGTAACAAAAATACACGGGCATCAAAGTCGCCTGAAAAATAAATGACCGAATTTGCGCTGTATTGAACAGCCTTTGGCATTTTCTCCTCCGTTCACTATGCAGTTTCCAAAACTATTCACAAAGATTGATGGACAGCATCTAAAAACAAAAGCCTTTAGAACTCCCTTCAGATTTTAAAATAAAAAAGAACTGCATATTAGGAGTATATCACATCTCCAAGAAAAAACCTAGTGCATTACATCTTTTTTACAAGGCAGACGCATTTATAAATTTTGAGTATACTATTTGTTATGATAGATTTACATACACATTCCACTGTATCCGATGGAACTTTTTCTCCGGCGGAATTAGCTGCAGAGGCTCACAAAACCGGGCTTTCTCTCTTTGCATTGACCGATCACGACACTGTTGCCGGTGTGGCGGAAGCTCAGCAAGCAGGTAAGGAGCTTGGTATTCGTGTTTTGCCGGGCATAGAGATCAGCGTTACATGGCAGCCGGGGGAATTACATCTGCTTGGGCTAGGAATTGATCCTGAAAACAAGACCTTACAAGATTTAATGACCTATGCACAAGGAAGACGGCAAGAACGGAACATCAAAATAATAGAAAGATTTAATGAAGCCGGCATTCCTATCGATCTTAAAAAACTTGCAGGCATTGCAGGAGGAGCGGTAATCGGGCGACCCCATTTTGCAAAGTACTTAGTACAGGAAAAAAAAGCAAAGAACATTCAAGAGGCATTTCAGAACTACCTTGCAAAAGGAAGACCTTTCTATATTGAAAAAGAATGTTTGACCCTTGCAGAATCAATACAAGCAATTAAAGCCGCACACGGAATACCGGTTTTAGCACATCCAATGTCTCTCTACCTTTCATGGGGGAAGCTGCCGGAAACTATTGCTCATTTTAAAGAAGAAGGTCTCATTGGTCTTGAGGCATGGCATTCAGGAGCACGTTATGGTGAATGCCTTCGGCTGGAAGCATTGGCAGAAGAATTAGGGCTGCTTGTTACTGCCGGAAGCGACTTTCACGGAGCAAACCGAAAAGATGTGCACTTAGGGCGGACAACACACAATATACCGATTGAAGACCGCTTTTTCACCGACAACCTCCTGCCAGCACTTGCTAAAGTTAACCCAGCGTATTGTATGCCAAGCGGAGGACGCAGAGCTTTTTGGGGCGGAGGTGGTTAGCTTCTCCTCGGTGCTTCCTTTGCGAACTTTGCGTCTTAGCGGTTTTATTTTTAATTAACCGTGGAGGCGCAGAGATTTTGGGAGGGGGATGGTTAGCTTCTCCTCGTGGATTCCTTTGCGTTCTTTGCGTCTTAGCGGTTTTATTTTTAATTAACCGTGGAGACGCTATAGCGATTTGATTTCTGCCATCGTTAAGCCTGTTGCTTGTGCGATGTTTTCTCGTGACAATCCAAAGTGCAAGAGATTTTTCGCCGTTTCGAGTGCTTTTTGGTGAGATCCTTCGGCTTTACCCTCAGCACGTCCAAGGGATTTACCGCGTTCAAGTCCTTTTGCTTCGCCATGCGCTAGCCCTTCTGCAAAGCCAACTTCAAGACCTGACTTAAATTGAACCTCTGAAATAGTTGCTATATCGCTTTTCAGTTTCATCCGAGATTCATAGAGCTTCCTCTCTACCGGAGTTAGACTTAATACATCTATTTGCTCATTCAACATGTGTAAGATCGGTGATGTCGTTGCTAACATGGTGCGCTCCTTTTGATCATCAGTGTTAATAAACCGCAGCCAGTTTATCAGTTTTTGCTCTTTTTCGATAGCCTCTTTCTGTATGCTCATCTCTTCTGCCCGAGAAAGATTAAGAAAATGTATTTCCAATAAGGCTGTGAGCGGCTGATAGCTTTCTCGTTCTAAGATACTGTAAACAGAATGCACTTGCGTATTCAGCTGAAAGCCTTGAGAAACAAGATTGATCGTAATGCACTTAGTTAAACTTGTGTATGGCGCTCCTTCTCTGAATCCCTCTGTATACAATTTTGCCCAGTAAAACAAGGTTCGCGGGATAAATTCTGTTGACCAAGAGTTTTGAATCTCAATATCGATCATTGTTTCATCTTTTAAGCGGACTTTAACATCAAGAATACCGGTTTTATCGGTTACCGCATCCTTGGCGAGTTCCTTATCCAACAGTTCAATATCTATGATAGTATCTGTTTCCATATCGAGTACACATTCAAGGAAGTCTTGCAGACAAGTTTTATTTTTTTCTGAACCGAGCAAGAGCTTAAACAAATAGTCGTTTCTGAGTGTGAGTGTATTGTTCATTTTCATACCTTCTATAGACTATATAGCCGGTGGATGAAGTTTTGGCTAAGAAACTCTATTTTTTAATGTAACCGCGAAGATACGGAGGACGCAGAGCTTTTTGGGGTGAGGGTGGTGAGTTGACCTGACCTTCGTGAATACCTTTGCGAACTTTGCGTCTTAGCGGTTTTACTTTTAATTAACCGTGGAGACGCATAGATTTTGGGAGGAGGATGGGGTGAACTTATCTCGGTGCTTCCTCTGCGTTCTTTGCGTCTTGGCGGTTTTACTTTTAATTAACCGTGGAGACGCAGAGAACGCAGAGTTTTTTGGGCGGGGGATGAGGCGAACTTATCTCGGTGCTTCCTTTGCGAACTTTGCGTCTTAGCGGTTTTATTTTTAATTAACCGTGGAGGCTTGGAGCGAGGGATTTTCCGCCCACGCCCCGTACTACCCGCTAGAACCCTATACCAACAGCGAATCTAAAGCCAAGTCCTGAAAGGGTATAGAACGTCCGGGTAAAACTTTGTGAGGCGGCTGAAGCAGCAAACGTTAAACTAAAAAAGCGAGAATCGAGAAAGAGCGCAAGTTCATGCCGCCATATCCGTTCGATACAAGCAGTACTAAGCGAAGCACCCAATACTTTTGCAAAACGGCTTTCCAGTTTCAAACCGCCATCAGCATAATACGGCTTCGCATTGATAAAAGGAAATGCAATGAATGGTGACAGTATCAGATAATTATTTCCAAACGGGTGAAAATCTGCACCGATTCGTATCTTCCCGGGACGCATAATCTTTTTTTTCGGTAAATCTTTTGAAGAAAGAGAGTAGTCAAAGGGCTTCGACCATGACAGGAGCTCACCGTTTATATTATCAAGAATAGTATTCATCTTCCCTGACACCTTAAATTTTGCTTGTATTCCCTCATTCGTAGTGACAACCATCAGCGGCAAGTAGTCAATACCACCGGTGAGATTGACCCAATTCGCAAGACGGTATGATCCCGAAAGACTTAAGTCAAGCCCGCCCGCCTTGAGAATATCGGGAACCGAAGGAAAATTGCTATCATATGCGCCTGATGCTATTGAGCTGTATACCTGCGCTGTCCCTTTTGCCTCAAAAACAAGTCCGTCAGTCTGACCGGTTTTATCGTTTACCGCCGGTTTAATACTATAGTGTATCTTTGGGTTTTCCATGTAGGCAACCGGCAGAAAGTACGCAAGCCGTGCAGAAATGCTGTATTTAGGCTTTTTCATCTGATACAGAATACCGGTATCAACAAAAGCATTTAATTTTGCGTTAAAATCACCTTCGATGGACTTCCCCTGTGCATTCGCAGCATTTCCGTTTGCAGCAAGCTCAAGAAAACTCTTTGGAATATTCAACCAAAAATCTTGATTCACCATTGTTGAAAACCGTACCGTATGTTCTTCGAGTACCGTAAACTGCCAGAACAGTCCTACCTCGGCAGTATTCCCCGCATGAATACCTGTGCGGATTGTGCGCTTAGCTAAAGCAGGGAGATCAATCACCATTTCTTTTTTAAAAAAATCTGTAAGCGATACAGCATTAGTAGCAGCGCATGTCTCAATGGACAAGCCTGTATGCATGGAAAATGCACGCCGCTTTGTTCGTTGTGTCGGCTCATTCATTTCCACATCCATTTCAACGGTTTCCGCTTCCACCTTTGTAATGGAGCCGGAAGCAGAAGGCTTCACAGACTCAGCTTGTGCACCAGTCTCAACCTGAGATCGTAGCGCATCTTTATCTTCGGCTTTTACAGCATCTCCTCCATGTGCGGCACCAATTTCCGCCGTAGTAACAGACGCCGTATCAGCAGGATTTTCAACATTGCGCGGAGCGTTAGGCGCTGCTGCATCAGGTACTACCGCATCAGCAGTACTTTCAGTGTTAATCGGCGTTGCGACCGGCTGCTGTACATCCGGCTGGACGGCTGAAACCGGTGCGGCATTGCTTTGTTCCGTACTGATTTGCTCAATAGGGGCTTCCGGACTTTCACCCTTGCTTGCATCCGAAACTGCACCTGTTTCTTGACCAAATACAGCTGCACTGCTTACCAACATAACTAATAGAAGAACATATAACTTTTTCATTTTTATCTCCCATAAAGAGTCAATTTAACCTGCCGCCTAGTACACCTTATAGTCAACATCCGCAGCAACAGTAACGAAAAGATTCGCCTTTAACTCGGCATCCTTCTTAATAGCATACGATTTATCCGGTTCAAGTTTGAGATATAACTCCGGTATAAACGCACCGGCTTCTTTGAGCTTATCCCATTCCTCTGAGGTAAATTTTAACTCTTGATTACCTGGTGCCAAAGAGATTTCTTTATCATCCAAGAGCCTTCCCTTATCCCCTCTATTCTTTATGCGTAAAATGAAAGCCGGGGTAAAACCGGATTCATTTTCCAGATTTGCATTCAGCTGCAGCTTCCGCAGCTTAAATTGTTCCTCACCTATCGGCAGCTTATTAAAGGAGTCTTTCAGGTCAATCGCCTCAGTAGCAGAATAAAGCTCCAGTTCACCGCCGCTGCTAACGGTAAAGCCGATAGGTATTTCCAGCAAGAGATCAACATTGATTGCAGGATCGCCGTCATTTTTTGCTTTTGCGCTCTTATATTCTTCACGGGTAATGGTAACACCATTTTCCATGGAAATAGCATACTTAAAACGTATACCTTCCGGATAGCCGTTCAGCGTTTTGTGCAGGGTGTCAACGGTAAACATCGGCTCAGGAACAGCTGTTTTCAGCGTTTTTGTCTTTCCTTCTTCTCCTTCGGCATCCTTGAACGCATCAGCCGGCAGCGGAACCAGCTTATGAGACTTATTCAGTAAAGACGTAGCGGTAGATATACCATTTTCATCGAGAGCCTCAACCGACAAATCAAGCTTTACTTCCGTATCTCTAAAGAGATTAGAATCGGAACCGGCATAAAAATACATCGGCATTTTATCTAATTGGATACCTGCTTTTTTCAATTTGGAAAGCATCGGCAACCTCAGCAGATCACCTTCCGGAAATGAAGAGCCTTTACCTCCATCGGCTTTTACAACCATCGATTCCCAGTCAATATCAAACTCCACCTTACCGGAAAACTCCACTTTTTTTCCTGTCTCGATGTTTTTCAAAGTGTAGGCATCACTTCCCACAGAAGAACCGGGCAGTACCGTACTCTTAAGATCGAATTTTGTTTCAGGCGTTATAGGCAAATTAAAGTTTTCCTCACCGGGGTATTTCACCTCTTTGTTTTGCACCTGTGCCGGGAACTCTCCGCTCGCGCCGTGCGTATCCGTTCCGTCAATTCCGAAAACAGTTGATTTAAGATTAATATTTATCGGGTTACCTTCCGGTAAATTATTCGTAAGCACTACTTTCGCAGTAACTTTTTTTATACGAATACTCTGCACCCATTTTTTCATATCCGAAGGAACAGGCTCATTCTGCGCTTTCGTAAAATCCTGTCTATTGGCAAGTGTTACCGTTTCAAACTTTCCGATAGAAACACTACATTCAGCCTGTATCGGCGTATCACTTCTCGTATAGGTGGCATCGTTAAGTGTTACTTTCAGAACCGGTTCATATGTAAACTGGCGATTACTATTGAGTTGTTGCCCTGCAAGATCAATCGATGTTCCCACAGCAGTAAAAGCTACTGGTGCAAGATTAAGCCCGGCTGCTCCCTCTTGCTTAATATGTGTCTTGTGGCTAATACTAATCCCCGACCATCCTGCCGGCTGCAGCACATCCAGATTGAGTGAACCGGTATCGATCTTTGCACTGCGGAATCCCTCCGGCAATGCAATCTCCATCTGCTTCTCTTCCAAACTGATAACATCCAAGTCGGCAGTTACCCCCTCAACCTGTGCAATTGTTCCTTCGAGCTTCGGTGTAATAATCACATTCCCGCCTGTTGTATCCTGTCGCCGAATAGTAATCTGTAACGGCATCTCCTGATCGCCGATAATAGTACGGCCGGCAAGCGGAAAACGGATGCTTTTGCCATTCGGCACACCAGCGATTGGGATACCACTGATTGTTAAAGTTCCGCTTGCTATCACATAGTTAGCACTAGATACTGTGGAAATTGTAAGAGCGGAATCGGGAGAGTCTTCAAAGATTAACCTGGAAAAACCGCCGAATTTGATAGTTACAGGTAGCAAAAGGGGGACACCAATAGGTCCTCCTGATGGTAGGGATGGAGAAGGAGAAGGCAGAGAATAGCGCTCATTAAACACCTTCAGTAATTTTGTATTAATTTCACCTGAATCTACTGCAGTAGAAACCGTTTTTTCTATCTTAGGAATATCAATACTGGTGTCGAAGCTGCGGGATAGTACCGAATCTGCCCGCTCTTTACCGAAATAGTTACTCACATCAAAGGTAAAGGATTGCAGCGGATAATGGATCAAATAACGGAGCTGACCGGCATCTTCCTCTTTAAGATTAGGCGGATTATAATAATATATTTGCCCCTTGCGACCGGAAGAATTACCGCTTTTGAGCATATCTGCAAAACTTGTGGGAGAAATATACTCATTTGCAGAAAAACTTTTTGCAGACAGAGGCACATACAGCTCCGGACTCGTTTTAATTCTAATACTTGAAACAGGCTGCAGTCCGCATGCTGCAGCAAAAAGCACAACAACAGACAGCGCTGCCGCCGATAACACTACCCTGATATATCGTTGACAAGACATAATCCAACCTCCCCATTACTTCACTATACAGAGCACGCCGTAACGCCCCTGTAAATTTCGTTTTTGTCACAGAGACTAGACCTATTCGATAGCTTCATTGCCGAACAGGCTTATTTTAATACTCTACCACGTTACGCTATAAAGGGCAAGGATTATTGCAGCCTTTTTATACATGATTAGACCTGTTCGATAACTGCGTTGTCGAACAGGTCGACGAGTTCTAAATCGCACAAATAGCACGATTTAGAACATCGCATTTCAAGGTAACCTGTTCAGAAACGGAAGTTTCCGAACAGGTTTATTATAATAGGAAATATCTAAACCCATCAAGTCTATCGGTTCGGCTGTTGTTATGAAGTGCTAATCTCTAAGCAACTTGGGAAGCGTAAATTGCGCTTCGGACGAGCGGTTTAGATGAGCGTACTTTCTAAACCGCTTGTCGGTTCTAGCCAAAAGGCTAGCCTTTAATGGCTTGTTCCAGTACGCAGGGACAAGCCATTTCTTGTTTTTACAGTGTACCGAGAATCGACATTCGGTTTCGATGAAGCCGCTTTTTTACCCTTTGGCAGGAAGGTATCCTGCTCTTTGCAAAGTGACGACTGCAAAGCGTGGATATACACTACATAAAGAACCCATAAATCAAGGGGTGTTCCGCTAGTAGTGTGCGGAACAAGGTCTCGTCAACCAGCCCCTTGTTTTATGGTTTTTTTTTTACCACACGGAGGAAAAAATGACCGAGAACGAACGCAAAATCTTAAAAACGCTGGGTAAGCAAATTCTGGAGTATTCCGAGCGGATGGCTGAGAAGTACATCGCAGAGAGTAAGGGGATGTGGGGAGAACATCGCAATGCAGTCAGGATTGGCGTGCTGTATGCTGTGCTCGAAAAAGATTTGTTTGAATACTTTGAACATCCCTTGCTTGATGCTCCAGAGGAAACGATCGGCGCATAAAGCGTTTTGAGCGCACAAGCGGGGACAAGGAGGTACCAGATGACAGAAAAAACAGGAGACTTTCCGATGGGGATTTTTGGCGCATACTCGAAAGGGGACTGCACCAGAGCTGAGTTTATCACGCAGTTTTCCGGGTGGCAAAAAGTCCACGGTATGAGCTATGACTGCAAAATAACGGCAAATGCCCTCGGCATGTATATTACCTACCGTGGTGTAACGGCGCTTATCAAAAAAGACTGCATTGACTGGTGTGGTCTTTTGGTAAGGGGTGCGGTCTCAGATATGGTATGGACGTTTCGCCGTCTGGTAGATTTAGCTTTTAACCGTACTGGCATACGAGGAGATAAGCGATGGTAAACAGCAGCGTCAAATTAAATGAGCGTCCGGTCAAAGTTGCCCGCATTGCGGATCTGACCGGCTATTCAAAGGACTATATCTATCAGCTCGTACACAGGGGAAAAATACCCTTTCATAAGCGGGGCGATGCCGGTAGCAAAGGCACTCTTCGATTTTTTGAGAGTGAAGTAACAGAGTGGATAATGAAAAGCTTCACCCCTTCGGTCAGTGATCTGTATGAACAAGCTAATAAAATTTTAGAGGGAAGGATGTAATGGCAGCGGTACGAAGAATGCGAACGCGCGAAAAAAGCGGGTTTATCCGCATCGTACGGGAAGCAGATATCCTCAAACAGGTTGAACAATGGCTATCTGCGCAGCAGATATGGCACATGCGGTGCAACAATGCAGCAGGCAAGGCACAAAGCGGTCGGTTTATGCGTAGTTTTACCTGCTTAGGTCGTGCGGTTGTTGGTGTATCGGACATTTACGCAATTAAAAATGGGGTTTCAATTTGGATTGAATGCAAGCGCCCCGTTGGCGGCAAACTTTCAGCTGGTCAACGGAAATTCCTTGACGCAATGAACCGAAACGGCGCGGTTGGTATCGTAGTAAACGGTATCGAAAGTCTTGAAACCCAACTGAAGGCGGCGGGGCTATTATGAAAGGAGCGTTTCGGCTGCGCTATCACCAGCAGGCTATTGTCGATGTGTGCCGCGAAATACTGGATGGTGCGCTTATCAGGGAGATAATTTTGTCGGTAACCCCCGGCGGCGGTAAGTCGTTCGTACCGGTTATTCTTGCAGAAAATCTCATCCCGGCAATAGCGAAAAAAATCTGCTGGGTAGTGCCGCGGAACGCCTTAAAGTATCAAGGGGAGGCTGAATTTATCGATCCGCGCTGGGAAACGCTCAAGCGGGTCCGTGCTGCGGATAACGGTATGGATTTAACGCGCGGACTTGACGGGTATGTAACAACCTACCAAGCAGTGGGCATAAATCCCGAATGCCACGCCGCAGAGTTTGGCAGGCATCGTTATATCCTGTTTTTGGATGAATGTCATCACGTGGCAGACGGTTCTTTATGGGATATGGCGCTGAGGTCAATGGTTGAACAGGCAGCGCTTGTGGTAAAGGCAAGCGGAACGCTTTCACGCGGGGACGGGCAGAAAATAGCCTTTATGGAATATACGGAGGGAACCCCTGCGGTCAGTAACACGGATCAGCGGCGCGTCATTGTATACGGACGAAAAAAGGCGATTACCGACGGCGCAATTTTGCCGGTGGAGTTCCGCACGATAGACGGGGAAGCTTCATGGGAAGAACAAGACGGCGCTGCCGGCTCATCAATGCTTTCCGGAGAAGAAAGTGCAAAAGCATTGTTTACCGCCCTGCGGACGGGCTTTGCTCATAATCTTTTGGATGCGTCCCTTTCGGAATTTGCAGTACTGCTGCAAGAATACCCCCCGGCAAAAATGCTGGTAGTTGCGCCGAATATCGAGATTGCAAAAGCATACCACGCATATCTTGACTCGGCTGGGTACGTATCGCGTATTGCAACAAGCGAAGACACACCGCTTGCACAGCGGAATCTTGAAGACTTTAAGCGGGGTACATACCGCATACTTGTTACGGTTGCAATGGCTTATGAAGGTTTAAATGTACCGGAGGTATCGGTCATCTGCTGCCTCTCACATATACGGAGTGTGCCGTGGCTTGAACAGTGCTTTGCACGGGCAAACCGCTTAGCGCAAGGGAAAAGCCGCGCGGTGGTATTTGCCCCTGCAGACTGGGCATTCAAAAAAGCCGTTGCAATGATTAAGCGTGAAGAACTCGTACCGCTATCGGATGGGCAGCAAACGCTTTTTAACGGAGATAACGGCAAGGGCGGTGATGGCGGCATGAGGGCAAACGGGGCAAAGCCGTGGATCATCCCGCTGTCCTCCAGTGCGGAAGGAGCAGCGCAAGCGGGTCCATTACGACCGGTGATACCGCCGTGTACACCGAGCGAAGCAGAAAAGATACTGCGCAAGAATATCAACGGGATTATTAGCGCCTATCTTGACTCTGTGAATGCAGGAAGTAAACAGGCATACAGTAAGATGCTCTACCGGAGGATGCGCTTGGTGGTTGAAAAGCCGCTTGCGCAGATGCGGCAGTGTGAGCTT
Organism: Treponema sp.; assembly: GCF_052169735.1. Taxonomy (GTDB): domain Bacteria; phylum Spirochaetota; class Spirochaetia; order Treponematales; family Treponemataceae; genus Treponema. The sequence goes on along the minus strand of NZ_JBQNBW010000013.1, from coordinate 10,262 downwards.
GAAAAAATATGGATGTGGCTCCGCACACAATACGGCGGAAATACCACTAACAAAGGCTAAACCTACAAACGTCAGTTTGTAAGGATCATAAAAAGAGACACCGCGGACAGTTTAACAGAGCACGGATGCAAAGGAGTACGATGATGGCTACAGAACAGGCAACAAACAAACGGGTGAGAATTAACCTCTCAGAAACGGCAAAAGGACTTATTCAGTTCGACATTACCGCTGAATGTGAAACGGTAGAAGAAACGAAGGCGGCATTATCGGCAGCGATCGATGCTACACGCGCCGTTATTGCAGAAAAAGGACTCAAGGAGGTTTCCGCATGACAGAAAGTGCAAAAAAAGCCATTGCAGTTATCGACAACGCACAGCAGAAAGGGGCGCTCGTCTTTGTAACCAGAGAGGATTGTGTCGGAGTAACGCCGCTTTATAAGCCGGAAGTAACCGTTATCAATCTCCGGCTTCCCAAAGCAAAGTATGACAATGACGCTGATGTGTATGACATTCAGGGAAAATATATGCCCAAACGTGAGATTGTAGACAGGATCGGAGAAGCAACAGGGCTTGTCTTTATCCGCGAAGGCTGCAGGACATGGACTGAACTGCGAGAAGATGACATTGCAGGAAAGCGCACGGTCTTTATGAGTGAACAGCAGGCAAAAAAGCGGCTGAGTGACGGTTCATTCCGTACCTCAAGCGTACAGACCTATGAGTTTGACCCCGTACTTCGTGCAATGGTCGATTTTAACGTAACCGAACTGAACGCCGGGACCAAGCAAACGAAACTGCGCGACGGCGGCAAGACCCTTGCGCAGACTATCCTTGAAAACACCAAGGTTGCCCGCCAACGTGCCGAAACAGGCGCACGGCTCCGTGTCATCCGTGAGCTTACCAATATGCCGACGGCGTTCTCAAAAACAGACGCGGCAAAGCCGCTTATATTCGGTCGAATTGCGCAGAATACGGACTACATCCTCCAAACACCGGAAGGTCGCGCAATGGCTTCTGCGCAAGCACTTGGTATTGATGTCGCGGCGCTCTTTGGCGGCAGAAAGTTTCCCGCCGCTGAGCAGGAAGCCCTTGTGTCCGCTCAGCCGGTGCCGGAAGCGCTGAGTGCAGCCGGTGAAGCTGAAAACGAAGAGACGTATCTGCTGGAGGCACAGACCTCCGCTGACGAATCTTCTTATACAGCAGATATGCAGGGTACAAACGGTTCTGAGGAAAAAGAGCTTTTTGATCCTGCCGGTTCGGCTGAACAAGCCCCAGAAAGAGCAAACGGTAACAGTGAATTTGAAACGCTTACCGAAGCGCTTGATCAATGGTGTGAGGCATATAGAGAGCTGCTGAATGTAACGCTTAAAAACGGATCAAACCCTTACCAGCTGGCGCAGGCTGAATTAGATGCCAATAACTTTGCCGCAACGGTTGAAACACGTAAGGCAATGATTGTGCGTATTAAAAAATATCTTGAAGCAAACGGAGTGAGAATATGATAAGGATAGCGCATATTGCAGACTTGCATTGTTGCAGGGAACACCAAGAAGTGGCGATGAAATCGCTGCGGTACTTTGCTGAGTATATAAAAGTGTCCCCCTGTGATTTAGCAGTCATAGCGGGGGACACATGGGACGCCTCGATGCTGAACACCGAAGCAAGCGGCTTCAACGGCTTCATCGACGCATTCCAAGACATCGCAAACACAGCCCCTGTCGCCATGATCTACGGGACACCGAGCCATGATACCGACGGGTCGCTGGAGGTATTCCGTAAAATCACTGCGAAACATTCTATCACAGTTTTAGATGCTGCGCAAGCCTATATGTTACTTGACAGCGGAACAATAGCCGTTGCTTCAGGCAGCGTTCCTGCGACGGCAAAGGCGGTACTTTTCGGTATTCCCGAACCGCGTAAAAAGTACCTGCTTGCAAATAGCACGGCGGGTAAAGATGAAACGGAAGCGGCGCTGCGTACTTCCATGCAAAAACTCTGCTTTTTGCTTGCAGCAAAACGGCGTGAATATGCCGCGCTTCCGTGTGTTATGCTCTATCATGGAGAGGTTGCAGGCTGCACATTGCAAAATGACCGCACAATAGAGCGCGGGACTGGAATCAGTATTACCATCAACGATCTTGCGGATATCGGCGCTGATTACTATGCACTGGGGCATATCCATAAACCGCAGCAAATCGGCACACTGCCTGCCTATTATGTAGGAAGCATCTATCCGAAAGATTTTGGAGAAACCCATCAGGCAGGCTTCAATGTGGTAGAAATTGACGGGGCGGGAAGCCCTGCCCGTGTTGAGCGCGTAAACTTTCCTCATCCGCAAAATATCAAAATTGAAGCAGGTACAAACTGCAACCTTGAAACCTATGATGTTGCCGGGAAGCGGGTTTGGTTGGATATTACCTGCACAAAAGAAGAGCAGGTCTTTATTGATAGTGAGGCACTCCGTGCTGCGTTACTGCAAAGAGGAGCAGTAGAATCCTCCCGTGTTACCGTCTCTGCGCTTCCTGTTGAAACAGTCCGTGCGGCGGAAATTACGGAAGCTGCAAGCGTAAGCGAAAAATACAAGGTGTGGGCTGATAATTCCGGGATTGAAGTAAAAGATTCCATCATACGGAAAGTCGCGGTTCTTGATGTGGAAATTAAAGCCGATAGTGCAAAAGCGCACGGTGCATGGGAGCTTGTCAGTTTGAAACTCCGCGGAGCTACGGGTATTAAAAAAGGTATTGGCAAAGATGAAATTACCATTGACTTTGACAGCTACGATAGCGGGCTTATCGCACTGACGGGGGAAAACGGAAAGGGCAAAACAACGCTGATTGAAAACTGTCATCCGTATCCGCAGCTTTTAACACGAAAGGGGAAACTACAGGATCATTTTTGTTTGCGGGATAGTTTCCGTGAAGTCATCTATCGAGACCGTGAAACTGAGCGGATGGTAAAGTGCTTGATCCAGATTGACGGTGCAACAAAGAGCGGTTCGTGTAACTATTTTGCGTTTACCTCGCATGACAAGGGTGCTTCTTGGGAAGCGGTACCCAGCGTGGATAAGAACAGCAAGCCGTATGAGGATTTTGTCGCGGCAACGTTCGGCGCAATGGAACTGTTTTTGCGTACAGCATTTATTACTCAGCGCTCGACAAAAAACCTCCCCGATTTAACGGATGCAACGGCAGGAGAGAAAAAAACGCTGTTTGCAGAACTTGCCGGTATCGACTATCTCCAAAAATTTTCTGATGCTGCAAATGAACGCGCAAAGCTCAACAGTCAAGCAGCGCATGATGCGGAAATAAAAGTACAGCTGTTAGAAAGCGCTATAGCGCGGAAACAGGAACTTGAATCAGCGTTTACCGATGCGCAAAAACAGCTCACCGAAAAACAGAGCGAATTAGTAACGGTAACGGACGGCGGTAAGGCAGCTCGCGTGGAATTGAATACAGCGCAAGAAAGAACTCATGCAGAACGTGAGCGCTCCCGCCGGTATGCGGAAGCTCAGCAAAGCATAGGTACCGTCCGGCAGGAAATTTCTGCACTTGAGCAAGAGCGTTCACGAAACGAGGCAGCAGCAGCCAGCCGTGAAGCAAACGAAGCGTGTATCAAAGAGTATGAACAATTCCAAGATATTATCAATGCAGAGCAGAAAAAACGCAACGCAGTAAACGAGGCAAATAGCGCACGGATGGGTGTATACCTTGCAGACAAAGCAGCGTTTGATCAGAAAGTTATGGCACTTGAAAAACAGCGTGATAGCCTTGCAGATCAGCGCAGTATCATTGAGCGCGAAATACTGACTGCACAAAATACGGTAAAACTACACGAACGCGACGCAGCAGAAATAAACGATGTATGCCCAACGTGCGGGCAAAAACTCCCCGCTGACAAAATCGCAGAGCTTGAAAACAAACGATCCGCGGCGCTTGAGACAATGAAAGAAAGTGAAAGCTCTCTTGCAGAATGTGAAAAGCGCCTGACTGCTGTTGATGCGGACATTGAAGCGCTTACACGGGAAATAGCAGCGCTCGCCTTTGAAGAGCCTGCAAAACCCACGCAGCAGCACTTTGATTCTCATATTGAAAATAGTGCAAGCGCAAAGCTGCACACCATTGATATTGCCCGTGCCCGTTCGGAGCTTGAAACGGCAAAGACAGCGGCAATCCGTATTGAAGGGATCAATGCGCAGCTTACGGATAAGGGAGCGCTTATGAGCGCCTTAGAAAAAGAAGCAGCCGCGCTTGCTGCACACGGTGATACTGAGGCGTTATCCGCGCTGAGTGCGGCACAAACAAAGCTTGATTTGCTTACAGAACAATACACTGCGATTAAGTCGGCTATTGCTGCAATAGAGGCAACGATTGAAAGCACACAGAAAAACCTTGCCGAAGTTGCAGCGCAAGAATCGGCGCTGGTATCTGCACGGGCAGAAAGTACAACGGCAAAAATCGAGGCTACTGAATGGGAGCTCCTTGCTAAGGCGTTCGGGCGCGACGGTATACAGGCGCTTGAACTTGATGCGCTTGCGCCCGGTATTTCCGAGACAGCAAACCGGCTGCTTGAAAGCGCATACGGAGACCGGTTCTGTATCAGTATCGAAACCACCCGAATCGGTGGGCAGGGTAAAGCCCGCAAGCAGATTGAAGACTTCAAAATTATGGTAACGGATAGCACAGACGGGGAAGCGACTGCGTTAGAGAATAAGTCCGGTGGTGAGGCGGTGTGGATTAAGCGGGCTATTTACGATGCCTTTGCAGTGATCCGCAGACGTAACACCGGCTTTGCCTTCCTTACCTGCTTTCAGGATGAGACAGACGGTGCCCTTGACGCAGCAGCGAAGACCGCCTACTGCCGAATGCTTGAAGCAAGCCACGAAGCGGCACAGCTCCGTCATACGGTAATCATCACCCACTCAAACGAAGTCAAGGCGATGATTGAACAGAAAATTGCAATGGAGAGTCTATGACGCACACTCGATCCGATATGCCAGCGTACATACGTGAGCGTACCGGCGGTACCATGCAAGAGGCAGAGCAATGTGCGCTCTATGCGGTTGAGTGGCTCTTAAACGCAGTTGCATCAGGGGAGTGCGTAGAGCTGCGGGGATTCGGTACCTTCCATATTGTTGAAAGGCAAGCGCATAAAAGCAATCTACCGGGAGTCGGTACTGTTTGTGCAAAACGGACAGTCCGCTTCCGCCCGGCACAAGCCCTCAAACGGCTGTGCAGCCGGAAATAAAATTTTTAGGAGGAATGTATGACAGAAGAAATAAAAAAAGCCTTTACCACCTTTGATGCCGCATTAAAGCATGAAAAAGCAGTTATCAGAGAGACACTTGAAAAGATTGGATATAGGGCGTTCTTCATCGAGCTAATGCCTTCGTCAAAGCATTTTATGATAGAAGCAGAGCCGATTGGCGATGAAGAACAGAATTATCAGGAGTGAATAAGTTTTCGATATATTTCATCTATTTTTTTGTCGACAGTACCGACAACAGTCCCGCAGCTTGTACAAGTGATGAAATATACCATAAAGCTGTTAGGAACGAGATGACGTGTTGCGTTAAAAACGGATTCTCCGCAAGACGGACATTTTGGCATCTTGTTATTCATACTACCACTCATATAAGTGGTATCGGAATAACATCATAATTTTTTTAGGAGGAATATATGAACAATGATGTAAGTAAAGGATTGGTAATAAGTGTCGCTCCGGCTGTTAGTGAGCAGGGAACCGGAGAGCACTCAGACACGGATATGCTGGACATGCAGAGTATGTTTAATCAGCTTTTGCAGCAAGCAAATCATGCCGCCCATGAAGCGGAGGCGCATCTGCAAGTAGAAGAGAAAAGCAATAGCGTTGCAGAGCTTCAAGGATTCTGCGCCGGAATCCGGAACTTCAAAAGCACGGCGAATAAGGCAGGCTTTGTGGTGCCTCCTGCGTTATTTGACACGGCAAATAGAATGGAGCCGTGGATAAGGCGACTCGATAGCGAAGAAGATGACGGCGATATGGAATGTACCCTTGAGCTGGATGTGCTGATTGAATTTTCTCGTACTCTTGATTTGCTTACGACAAGCGACAGCTATACTGAACTTGAAGAAATAATAAAAAGTAGTATCAGGGCAAAAAAGGATTTTCTGTACAGCGAAGCAAAATCAGCGCGTGATCTATTCTGGATTCGCGGCTGGCACCGCGGCTTTACATGGATAAAGACTGAGATTAAAGAGCTGTACTACTGGAAAAACGTCAAAGAGCAGCAGGCGGCAAAACGTGCAAAAGAAAAAGCATCTGAACTTCCCTTTGGCGATGATGTTGCATAAAAGGAGCGCTGCCGCAGTATGACATTGCGGCAGCGGCGTATGCGGCAATAAGCAAGCATTGTTGTGTGGTTGGATTGTAAATAGACCATGACACGAGATAAAGGATAAAACATATGCAGTACAGTGATTTTGAAAAGATGCCGGAACAAGAACTATTTAATGAGTATAGAAAAACGAAAGACCTAGAACTGCGCAATTTTCTGGTGATGAAACATAGCCCGATTATTAAACATATCATCGGCAAAATTGGCACCAAGAAAACGCATAGAATGGAAAACGATGATCTTTTTAATTATGACGTAATAGGACTTATTGACACAATCAACAAATACAATCCTGAAAAAGACAACCGGTTTATTACGTATGCGTTCTATCGCATACAAGGTGCGATTTTTGACGGTATTCGTGCTTACGATTATGCTTCAAGGAGGACTCGAAGGCTCTCAAAAAAAATTGAGCAAACACGTGAAGTATTGGAAACGCGGCTTGGGCGTACGGTAACACAAAAAGAAGTCGCTCAAGAAATGGGAATGAGCGACAAAATATTTCAACAAATTTGTATACATATCATACGGTCAGATACAGTTTTATTCACAGATGTTAAAGAAGACAAGCCGTATCGCTTATCTATTGAGGATCGCTTAAAAGCACATGGTTACTGTGATCCTGAAGCAGTAATACAAGACGATATAATACAAAGCCTAAAACAATTCATTCGTACACTTCCGAAACGAAAAAGAAAAATATTCATCATGTACTATTATCACAATATGACGTTCAGAGCTATTAGTAAAGTATTTGGAGTATCTGAGTCGAGAATTTGGCAGATACACCGCGACATAAAGAAACAATTACAAACTTTTTACAAAGATAATTACGCAAGTCACTGAAAGAAGGCGGGAAAAGAAATGGCAGTACAGCGATATATATCATCTTCATTTTGGAGTGATGATTGGGTTGATGGTTTAAACGTGAAAGAAAAGCTCGTATACGTATATCTTCTTACGAATGATAGTACCTCAATTTGTGGGGTGTATAAACTAACGGTCAAGCGAATTAAAGACGATACGGGAATTTCACGGCAAGAAATTACTGATATTTTAAAAAAGTTTGCAGCTGATAAAAAAGCGTATTATGTGGATGAATATATTATTTTACCGAATTGGCTCAAGCATCAGCACCTCAATAATGAAAGCGTAAGACTCGGCACCATACGGGCATTAAAAGCGCTGCCGGATCATATCATCGCCTTTTTAAGAGAGCCGCATCATTTTTATTATGATGTTGATATTTTTCTCGGCATAAAAACGAAAGAGGTGCAACCAGCAACGGAAGACAAAAATACTGATAAAAATAACGCCGGTAATACTCGATCAAGCGATATACCAGCGCAAAAAACTATCATGCAAAACAATACAAGCACCCCTGACTTGCATTGTCAACAAGAGGCGGTACCCCCAGAAGTGGGGGGAGTACCCACCCAGCACCCCTTAATTCCGTCAAAATCGGCTCACGACTTGGACTTTGACTTAGACTTGGAGAGAGATAGCTTAAATAGCTTAGATATATCAACTCACCTAGAGAGAGGGGGCGTTTGCGAAAAACAACAAACGGCGGACAAGCCGCCTGCGCCGGAAGGACCGGCGCAACCTTCCCCTAAAAAAATACAGCATGAAAAAAAATCTTCCCGGTTTATAAAACCGACCGTAGAAGAAATAGCTGCGTATTGTCGTTCAATCAGCAGTATTATTGATCCTGACGCATTCTTTAACTTTTACGAAAGCAAGGATTGGTATGTTGGGAAAAACAAAATGAAAAACTGGAAAGCTGCTATCCGTACTTGGGAAATCAAAGAGCGGCAGCAACACAGCCGCTCCCCACCGGAAGGGAAAAATAAACGGTTTGATTACAACGTAACCGGCACTCAAGAAGAAATGCCGTTTTAAGAGCAAGGAGGAATTATGCGCACGTGTGCAATAAAGCAATCAAAAAGGTATGTGCCTGCCTTTCACGGCAAAGAGGCAATCTTTCACTGCGAAAAGCACGGGGATGTCAAGGTTATGCACCTAGACGGATCAACCAAGCCGCCTGAATGCCCTGTGTGTATCCAAGAGCAGGAAGAGCAAGAAAAGCGGGAAAAAAGTGAAGCGCTCCGAGCGCAAAAGCTCACAGCAATGGGGATCCGTGACAGATATTTAAATGCAAGTTTTATAAACTACATTCCTCAAAATGAAAAAGCAGTGCAATACCTTCATGATCTGTATGAGCTTGCTAAAAATCCGCGCGATACGTTCGTATTGCTCTATGGGAAAAGCGGCACGGGCAAAAGCCACCTTGCAAGTGCAGCGGTGATGCTCAACAAGGGAATATATACGACATGGGAATTTTTAGACATGGAAATTCGCTCAACATTTAATAGTTTCGCAGCAAAGAAAACAGAATACGAGCTTATTACTCATTATTGTACCATTCCATTCCTTGTTATCGATGAAGTTGAGAAGGGTAAGAATGAAGACGCAAAGATGCGCTATTTATCGCTTCTTTGCCGCGAGCGGCATGAACGGAAGCGCCCGCTCTGGCTTGCAGGTAACTGTAATTACGAGTGGGTAAAAACTATACTCGATAGCTCGGTAATTGACCGGCTAACAGAAAAAGGGAAATCGTTCAATTTTTTTTGGGAAAGCTACCGCCCGAAGCTGCGGGAAGCGGAAGCGATTTAGAGAGGAGGGGATAAAGAAAAATGATGGAACAACGATATTGCACCATCTGTGGTAGCCCTATTCCGAAAGGAAAACAAGAAAGCGGCGAATGGGTACCAGCTGACGGGAAGCTGCGTATTTCTCTGTACTATTGCAGTTCTGAATGTATGCTTCAACATATATTTTTACCAACGGCATATCTGCACCAAGTAAGAAACGCTCGCACGCACAATAAAACAACGGGGGAATAGAAATGCTAACCTTTCCAGTGAAAAAAGAATGGTACGAAAAAATCAAAAGCGGTGAGAAAACAATAGAGTATCGTGAAGTAAAACCATATTGGACAAAGCGAATAGTGCTCAATTTTTTTTGTCCGATGTTCGGCTTATATTCACCGGAAGAAGTTTTTAAGAAAGTTTCATCTTTGGGATTTTCAAAACAATTTGATGCTTGCGCCATGCCTTGTTGTGCGTTACGGCTTGGATATACCAGAAAAATAATGACAGCTTATATTTCGTTGCTTCAGGTGGTAGACGGCAAAGATACGGATTTACACATAGATAAACCGGTTTATGCAATCCATTTTAAAGACGTAAGATAGGAGGCAGAAAAATGACAGAAACAAATAAATGTACTAAAAACGGACTATGCGACGAATTGCTCAATGCCATTGACAGCACTGATGGTGGCAAAGGAATAAAAGTGCTGCACGGTATTACGCAGGAAATGATGTTTTCTAAACAATTCAGCATTGCAGATGCGCCGGTCATCGCTATCTTTTACAAAACTTGTGCAAAAAGTAAAGGCAGACTTTTTAAGTTTTGCCCGTTTTGCGGAGAAAAATTTACTTGGTCAAAATAGGGAGAAATACCATGACAGAACGCACTGAAACACAACAGAAAATTATTGAAATAACAGACGCGATGCGCGAGTTACTTTTATACAAAAATGAAAAATACGGAGATAGTGCGCTACACCCTAAGCGTATTTTTCATAAAGGAAATGTGGTTAGTTCAATTCTTATTCGGCTTGACGATAAATTGAGCCGCGTTATGGAAAACAATGATCAACTTCCACGCGTCAATGATGTGGCAGACATCATCGGCTATTGTACCTTGCTGCTTATCGGTATGGGTGCGGAAAAAGCGGATATACAAAAGCTAATGGATTGAAAACCAGGAAGGTAAAATATACATTTTAAGAGAGCTGTATAAAACAACAGCAAGGAGGAATAAACA
>NZ_JBQNBW010000012.1:0-46995 GCF_052169735.1 Treponema sp. | reverse complement strand
GCTCTTTGGCTTTATCTTCTTTCCCTTCCCTTTATTCTCAAAGATCACTATGCTTTACTGTGTTTTATTCGCAGCAAGCGTTGAAGAATATACTACAAACCTATTCTCTTTGTCAACACCCTTTTGCTTTTTTTTCTTACTTTTTTTTCATTCTTCAATTTCCATTCGATCTAACACAGCTTTATCTATAATATCAAAAGGTATAATATTGAGACTATTATGTTCCTTGCCATAAATCGCATCAATAATAACGCGTGCCGCAGTTTTTCCCTGCCCCTCAGCATCTTGCAGAACGGTCGCAACCATCGTACCTTGTTGAATAGCTACTTTCCCTTCAATAGTTGCATCCACGCCTACTACAATCACATTATCAATACCCGAATAATCGAGAGCTTGAATTGCTCCTATTGCCATTTCATCATTGCTAGCAATGACAGCTGAAATTTGCTTACCATACTGCTTTAACCAGTTCATCATAATCGTAAAAGCTTTATCACGCTGCCATTCAGCACTCGCTTCAGCCAGCACAACAATTTCCGGATAGCGTTCTTGCAACACCTCTTTATTGCCGCGCACCCGTTCCACCGCAGCTTGCTGATCCAGCGGTCCAAGCAAAATAACAATATTTCCGCCGCCATGCAACAATTTTCCAAGATAGTCAGCTTGAAGCCGACCTGCAACAACTTCTTCGGAACTGACGACATACACGCCTTTCGGAATAAGATTTTTATTCGGATACGGATTACGGTTAATGTAACAAAGCGGGACACCCTCATCTTGAGCAATTGCAGTAGTAGTTGCCGCAGATTCCTCGTTAATAGGAACGACGATAAGCCCATCAACCTTTCGTGCTGCAAAATAGGCAACTTGATTCCGCTGTTTTACTATATCATCATCAGCGTTGCTTATTTCTATCTCTCCACCAGCCTCAAGGACTGCTTCTTTTACCGCATCTAGTATCTGTATTTGAAAAACATCTTCTATATTATTAAGACAATACCCTATGACAAACGAACGATTTATCCTATCAAGATCGCTATCGGACTCGGCGGGTGCCTGTTTTTGCACGCAGGCACAGAAAAACCACGGCAGCACAAACAAGACAACCAATAGTATGATAATACAGTTTTTTCTTCTATCTACTGTATCGGTATCATTACGATATGTCAGGTAACATTCTAAAGTTTCAGCCATTCTGCTAGTATGATGCCATTGAAAAGCAAAAACGTCAACAAGAAAAAAGCAATATTTACAATTTAATTGAACTAATTTTCGTTATACAGATATTATCCAATAACCGCAGCCCGCCCGTTCACACCGGTTGCAATATCCTATCATATCCCCAAAAATACAGAGACACTACAGTGATATACTACAAAATACACAATACTATGTAAGTATGAAGCATCTTTTTTATAATTGACGTAAGAAATATTATAAAATATACTAGAAAATAAGATGAATGATATAAAATTAGAGCTAAGACTTGTCGGAAATATAAGCGGATATTTCTTTATAGCAGATTATCAGCGAGGGTATCGATGGAAAGAAGAAGTTGAAATGTTGTTGAACGATATTTCAGAAATAGAAGAGGGCAAAAACTATTGTTTGCAGCCGATAGTTGTAAAGAAGATCGATGACAAATTTGAGCTGATCGACGGTCAACAGCGTCTGACGACTTTATATCTAATACAAAAATTTACAAAAACGTATCGCCCGAAAATTCAGGTAAAGTACTCTATTTCTTATGAAACAAGAGCAAATAGTAAATCTTATCTGGAGAATTTAGATTTTGATTCCCTTAATGAGGATTTTCACAATATTGATGAATATTTTATCACGGAAGCAGCAAAAATTATCAAACATTGGTTTGAAAAATTCAATAATACTGATGAAACAAGATATTCAAATGATGATGATGCAGCAAATGACATACAAACAAAGCTCAACAGTAAAGTGCATGTAATTTGGTATGAGGTTGATTCAACAGAAAATTCGACCCAACTTTTTACACGCTTAAACATTGGTAAAATCCCGTTGACCAATGCAGAACTTGTAAAAGCTCTGTTTTTGAGTAGAAATAATGGTCTCAACGACCAAAAACAATTAGAAATTGCAAGTCAATGGGATATTATCGAAAAAGAACTGAGGAATGATAATTTCTGGTGTTTCATAACGAATGAGAAGGCTGCAAAATATCCCACAAGAATAGAATTAGTTTTTGATCTGATGGCAGGCAAACAAATATCAGACAGAGAGCGTTTTAGAACATTTTTCTATTTCAGCAATAAAGTAAAAGGCGAAAGCAATAAAGCAGATGTTTGGCAAGAAATTTTACGCTATTATCAAAAATTAAAAGGATGGTATGAGAATTTTGAAGTGTACCATAAAGTAGGCTATCTTATTGCTACACAAGCGATTACTTTGGAGCGTTTACTGCATGAATCCGCAAATAAAACCAAGTCTGCTTTTCAGCAGTCTTTGGACAAAAAAATTGCACAGAGTATCAATTACAATAAAGATTATTCGGAATTGTCTTATAAACATGACGGCTTTCTAATTGAAAAGCTGCTTCTATTATTCAATGTAGAAACTATCAGACAGAAACATGATGTATTTATGAGATTCCCTTTTGAACGGCACAAAAAAGAAAAATGGAGTTTAGAACACATCCATGCTCAACACTCAGAGGGCTTGAACAAAAAAGAAGCTATAAAAGAATGGCTTGTAAATCACAAGCAATCATTAGAAAGCCTTCACGACCCGACATCAACTCCTTTGATACAGCGTTGCGATGATTTACTTCGGCAGCTTGATGATCCTAACGATAAATCGAACACAGGAGAAATCTTTGCACCGATTTTTGCCGAAGTTATCTCAAAACTTTCCGAGAATGGAGAACATGAAGAAATTCATAGTTTGGATAATATGGCTTTACTTTCCAGTAGTGATAATTCGACACTTAGCAACTCTACTTTTGATGTTAAGCGCAATAAAATTATTGCTATGGATAAAACCATTGACTACGTTCCTGTTTGCACTCGCCGTGTCTTTTTAAAGTATTACACCGATTCGGATAAAAACCAACTTCACTTCTGGGGAGAAGCTGATAGAAAAGCATACATAAAAAATATGAATGAGGTATTGAAAAAATACTTGGAAATTAACCAAAAGGAAATTGATTTATGACACCCGAGTTATATACTTTTAAGAATTTAATAGGCGCTTATTTTTCGATTAATGGAGAAGACTCCGTTCGCATAGATGAGATTATAATCCCTCGCATTCAGCGCGATTACGCACAAGGTCGAATCGGCGCATCAGAAAATAGGGTACGGGAACGCTTTTTGGATGCCTTGTATGAATCAATATATGAGCAGCGATCTATCACACTTGACTTTATTTATGGGGATGTAGAAGCAGGAAAGCTGACATTATTAGATGGTCAACAACGATTAACAACACTATTCTTGCTCTATTGGTACGCTGCCAAAAAAGAGAAGATTGAAAAACAGGCATATAATTTTCTGAAGTCTTTCTCATACGCTACACGATTCAGTTCAAGAGATTTCTGCAAGGCTCTCGTTGAAGAAGAAATCAATTTTTGTTCGGAAGAATTATCAAAAGAAATTGAAAATCAAGCATGGTATCCCTTCGATTGGAAAAACGACCCAACAATACAAAGTATGCTGGTGATGATTGATGCTATCAATAAAAAATTTAAAAATATTGAACATTTATGGCAATATCTTAGCGAAAAAAATCTTATTTCTTTTTATTTTCTGCCATTAGAGAAAATGGGATTAAGTGATGAATTGTATATAAAAATGAACTCTCGGGGTAAACCCTTAACGGATTTTGAACATTTTAAGGCAGAATTTTTAGAAATTATAAAAGCTCAAAGTGAACCGTTGTACAAAGAGTTCAGTCAGAAAATCGATATTGACTGGACAGATATACTTTTCCCATATCGGGGCGAGAATCAGATTATTGATGACAAGTTTATGCGTTATTTTAAATTTATTAGTCATATACTTTGTTATCACAACGATATTCGTCCTCTAGAATACAATGAGTTTAAATTAGCAAAGCAGCTTTATGCCAAAGAAAATGCAAACTCTATATCAAACTTAGAATTCTTAAAATCTGCATTTGATTGCTGGTACGGAATCGATATTGATGCTTTCTTTAATTCCGTCTTTTATACAGATTCTTATGAATGTGGAAAAACAAAATTGTATTTAAAAGAAGGGGAAACAACAAATTTATTTTTTGACTGCTGCAATTATCACTCAGAATTTGCAAATAATGGAAGGAACCGTTTGTTTTCTTTGAACAGTATATTGCTATTCTACGCTGTAGTGCTCTATCGGCAAAATATAACCTCTATCACTCAACAAAACTTTAGACGAAGAATCCGCATTGTCCGTAACTTAATAGAAAATTCTCAATATGAGATTCGTGAATTTGACCAATACGGCAACAACCAAATGCAGCGTCTGTTAAATGATGTGTCTGAAATTATTCTTAACGGGAATATCGTAACAGAAGATAGAGGTTTTAATCTTTTACAGAAACAGGAAGAACAATCTAAACTTGCATGGCTTCAGTCTAACAGCCAATACCAAGAAGAACTTTTTAAACTTGAAGATTATGACTTATTAAAAGGAACGATTTCTATTGTTGGATTACATTCCCATCAGAATTTCTCCAAATTCATTAATCTTTTTGATAATTGTGATAAAAAATTAATTAGTAAAGCATTGCTTTGTATTGGTGATTATTCTCAAAATTTAGGTTGGCGGACTCAATTAGGAGTAAAATCAAAAGATTCTGTTTGGGCAGATTTATTTCACCCGACAAAGCAACGGAATGAAGGCAATAGATTCCAGAATACATCAACAATTTTGAATCAGTTGCTCGCACGGCTGCCTAAGGACACAGCTGAGATTCAGATATTTTTAAAAACAGCTGTTTCCGACTATTTAAATAATTCTAATACCCCGAAGGACTGGCGATATTACTTCATTAAATATGAGCAAATGCATTATGATACGCACGGTATGTACTGGTGGCATGATAAAAAAGGAAAACCCTATGAGATAATTATAATGCATACAGGAAAAGCTCTTAGTGGAAAGAATTGGAATATTTTTTCTTATGTGCTATCTGAACTATATCCCGATGTATTTGAACTTGGAAATTTTGCATATCAGGGCGATAAACTAAAAATAAAGAATGAAAATACCTATATTGAAATTTTCAATGATAAAGTTATAGTCACCAAAGAAAATCAGGATGCATTCTATTTTTTAATCCCGCAAAATAGCGATGGTATAGATTTGGAAGATAGAATAGAAAAAATAAGCCAAGAATTAAGAGGCAAAGGGCTTTTATCTTAAGGGTACTTTGATGCTGCTAAGCATTCCCAAATATCCCTGTACGGTTTTGCGATCTTTGTTTCGAGATATGGTCCTTACACCGCCATCTTTATTTTAGTATAGCGGGTTAGCAGATTTTACCGCCCGAAATTTTTATATCAGTATTGTTTTCTATAATAGCTTCAAGCGCTAACGTAATCCCGCGGAGAATGGTTTCTACGCTCATAGAGGGTGTTAAAAGCGGTTTTCCGATCGCTTGTTCAGGTAAAAATTGATACCCACCCGTTCAACGGAAATGTCTGCTCTGCTGCCTGCTTGCCCGATACTCAGCACGACATCGGGATTTTCTTGTTCAACTGCTGCAGTTATTTTTGCTAATGACTTTCCTACCACTGTGGGAACTTCCAGCTTGATAATTTTTACACCCAAGATGTTTGCTTATGAACAAAAATCCCTGCTGTATATATCCGTAAGCATCAACAATACTCTGCAGTTATTTCTTTACGGCAAAATAATGGCGCGCCCATTCCTTATCATCAACAAGAATATGGTTAAACAGCCAATCGCGCAAAAAGCGCACAAAAGAATTCGGGATAAGTTGCTTTCCGTTTTTATAGGCATTTACAGAACTGAGTATTTCTTTTATAAATAGCTCGTGCTGCATTTTATGCTCCCGTAATCCCGGATAGTTAATACTTTCCATTATGCCCTCTTCATCCTTAAAATGAAACATGACATATTCCACCAATTCTTTCATAACATCCTTGAATGTTTCATCCAGTACAGCTTTCTCATCAAGACATGCACTATATAACTGATTAATTAAATCAACAAGATGCCGATGCTGTTTGTCGACACTTTCTACGCCAACATTGTAGCTGGTATTCCACGAAACAAAATTAGGCACACAAAACTCCTTCTCATTTTAACATTAGCAGCTCTCTTCATTATATCGGCGGGTCATACCATAAAAAAAAGCCTTGAAACAAGGTTCAAGGCTTTTTCTGCTCGTTATGCAGCGTTGCAATACCGTGTAGTAGACACAACTCGCAGATGAGCCGTTTTGTTTTCTACCACCGGTAATGGGCAAATGCTTTGTTCGCTTCTGCCATACGATGGGTATCTTCCTTCTTTTTATAGGCAGTACCCGTATTATTGTAAGCATCAATAACTTCAGCAGCTAAGCGATCTGACATTGCATGACCATTCCGCTTGCGGGCAGCGCCGATTATCCAACGCATTCCAAGCGCTTCACGGCGGGCTTCACGAATTTCGATCGGCACCTGATAGGTAGCGCCGCCAACACGACGAGATTTTACTTCTACCAGCGGCTTGACATTCTCAAGCGCCTTTGTAAACACAGCAAGAGGGTCCTCACCGGTCTTTGTTTTGATAACATCAAAGCAGTCATAAAGAATTGCTGTAGTCGTTGATTTTTTGCCATCGAGCATCATACGTGCAATAAATTTTGAAAGCATCACACTGTTATACCGAGCATCCGGCGCGATAGGTCTATTGATTGTCTTCTTTTTTCTTCCCATAATACACCTCCTTACGCCTTAGGCTTCTTAGCGCCGTACTTGGAACGCCCGCGCTTGCGGTCGGTAACTCCGAGTGTATCCTTAGTTCCGCGAATAATATGATAGCGGACACCAGGTAAGTCTTTAACACGTCCGCCGCGGATAAGCACAACGGAGTGTTCCTGTAAATTATGACCAATACCCGGAATATATGCAGTTACTTCAATACCATTGCTTAAACGCACACGAGCAACTTTCCGCAATGCGGAATTCGGCTTTTTCGGTGTAACTGTCATTACACGGGTGCATACGCCGCGCTTTTGCGGGCATGACTGTAATGCAGGACTCTTGGTTCGCGAGACGACCGCTTTACGTCCCTGCTTTATCAACTGATTAATTGTAGGCATTTGCCCTAACTCCTTCTATTTTTCCGCCAGCACCACGGATTTTAGTTTCATTCTATTTCAGATGCTGCCGCTTTTGCTCTGCAATGACCGGCAGCTCGCACATTAAGGCATCTCTAAAAGGAAACATAATCAGCGCCCTCGACACAAAGCATCAGGTTACTGAACCCCTCGCACGAATACGCATTTTAGAGAGCCGTATACCATCGGACCATTTTAGTGGAGGAAGCCGTTTCTGTCAATCCTCAGCGTCACTTGAGGCATCATCAGTATCTTGCGGCTCATCATACCCAGCCTCAACAGCAATACTTTCATCATAGCCCAAATCATCGTCGGCATCAAAATCCTCTGCAGCTGCTTCAGCCTCAGCTTCTTCCAGCTCACGCTTACGCCGCTCCAGGATTTCGTTGACCTGCTCGTCCAAATCGCTCATGTTCTTATCAAAGAGCTTGACCGACCGATACTGCGGCATACCGGTTCCTGCAGGAATAAGATGCCCGATAACAACATTTTCCTTCAAGCCGCGAAGCTCATCCGTTTTACCGGCAATAGCCGCATTGGTAAGAACCTTCGTAGTTTCTTGGAACGAGGCTGCCGAAATAAACGAATCGATATTGAGAGCAGCCTTCGTAATACCTTGGAACATTGGACGTGCAATGGCAGGCTGACCGCCCTCAGCAGTAACCCGCTTGTTTTCCGCATGGAACTGATATTTATCAACTTGCTGACCATAAATAAACCGTGTATCACCGACAGAGACAACTTCAATCTTACGCAGCATCTGGCGTACAATAACACCGATATGCTTATCACTGATAGAAACACCCTGCATTCGGTACACGTCACGGATTTCGTTCATCAGGTAATTCTGTAGCGCATTTTCACCCAAAATTGCCAAAATATCATGAGGATCAAGATTTCCGTCACAGAGCCGCTCACCAGCTTCAACCGTATCACCATCACGGATAAGCAGCCGCCGCGACATCGGCACCAGATGCTTATATTCCTTCCCATAGTGGTCGCGGACAATAACAATCCGCTTACCCTTCAGCAAGCCCTTAAACGAAACAGTACCGGTAACTTGTGCCAGTACCGCGGGTATTTTAGGACGGCGGGCTTCAAAGAGTTCTGAAACACGGGGCAAACCACCGGTAATATCCTGCGTTCTTACCGCAGCCTGTGGGAGCTTAGCAATCATATCTCCAGCTTTAATCGGAGAGTCTTCTTCAACCATAAGCTGAGCGCCATCCGGCAAATAGTAGAAGCCGAGCGCATTACCGGATTCATCAGAAATAAACACCCGCGGCTGCAGCGTCATATCAGCTTTCAATTCTGAAATATGCCGTTCCGTAGTACCTGTGTCGGTAACCTCTTCTTTCAGCGTAGAACCGGGGATAATATCTTCAAACCGTACAAAACCATCCTGTTCCGCTAAGATCGGTTCATTATGAGGATCGAATGTTGCAATAATCGAGCCTGCCGGCACATATTCATCTTTTTTAACCACTACCGTTGAACCGTTTCTGATCTCAGTTTTCTGCTCAGGAGCGGTTAAATATAAGGAGGAACCATTTATATAGGCAAAAGCATTGATAAGACTCTTTACCTCTGTTCCATCGGCAGCAGTGTAAAGCACATCGTTGCACAGTACCCGTGCCGTATGCTGCACAACAAGAGTATCGCCGGCTGTAAGATTATACTCTTTCAAAACCTTTTCAAATACAAGAGTACCGCGGCGGGTAAAGAGCAGCGCTCCATTATCCCGCGGGATTGCCGTACCCACAATATCTTTGACAATAATCGGGTACTTAAACTCGATATGGTTTTCCTTGGCAGTACTGCTTGCGGTACCGCCTACGTGGAAGGTACGCATCGTCAGCTGAGTACCCGGCTGACCAATTGACTGCGCCGCAATAATACCGACTGCTTCACCGATTTCAACAATCTTATTCCGCGCGAGGTTTCTTCCATAGCACTTAATACATACACCGTGCTTGGATTCGCAGGTAAGAACAGTACGAAGTTTGACTGACTGCACACCAGCTTCTTCGATCTTTGCGGCAATGTCATCGGTAATATATTCGTTTACATCGATTAGCAATTCATGGGAAATCGGGTGAACAACCCGTTCCAGCGTATATTTTCCAACAATGCGCTCGCTCAAGGATTCAATAACTTCATCTCCTGCCTTTACCGCCTCATACTCGATACCGTTAATCGTACCGCAGTCCTCTTCGTTGACAACGACATCCTGAGCAATATCAACGAGACGGCGTGTCAGGTAACCGGCATCTGCTGTTTTCAGAGCCGTATCAGCAAGACCTTTCCGCGCTCCGTTTGTTGAAATAAAGAACTCGATAACATTCAAACCTTCTTTAAAGTTTGAACGGATCGGTAATTCGATAATATCACCGCTCGGTTTTGCCATAAGACCGCGCATACCGGCAAGCTGACGTATCTGGTTACGGCTGCCGCGTGCACCGGATGTAGCCATCATATAGATAGTATTAAATCCGTCCTTATCTTTAGCAAGCGTATCCATCATGATGTTAGTCAACTCTTCATTGGTTTTTGACCATACTTCAACAACCTTGTTATACCGCTCTTCCTGGGTGATACTACCGCCGCGGTACTGGTTATATATAGAAAGAACTTCTTTATTTGCTTTTTCGAGGATACCGGACTTCTCTTGCGGAATAATGATATCATCCATACTCAGGGTTGCACCGAAGAATGTTGCATAGTAATATCCGACAGATTTGAGCTTATCCAACATCTGCACAGTAACATACGTTCCCTTTGTGCGGTAGACCGTTTCAATCAGCTTGCGGATTTGCTTATCATCCAAGGTAGTGTTTACGAAAGGAACGCCTTCAGGCATTTCCTCATTAAAGGCAAGACGGCCGGGCGTTGTTTCTACCTCTTCACCGCGATACTTAATTTTAAGAAGATCCTGCCAGCCGATGGATTTTGCTTCCGCAGCCATCATAACCTCCTCAACAGAGGAATACTGACGCAGCTGCTGCCCTTCTTTTAGAGACCGCGGCTTTGTTAAATAGTACAACCCAAGAACCATATCCTGTGAAGGGTATACAATGGTCTTGCCGTTTGCGGGGTCAAGTAAGTTCCGGCTGGAAAGCATGAGTGTCCAGCACTCCATCTGGGCAGCCTGTGTCAGCGGCACGTGAATAGCCATCTGGTCGCCGTCAAAGTCGGCATTAAAGGGCTTACAAACCAGCGGGTGAAGTTTAATTGCCTTCCCTTCAACAAGAACCGGCTCAAAAGCTTGGATACCAAGGCGGTGCAGTGTCGGCGCACGGTTCAACATAACAGGATGCTCACTGATAACCTCATCAAGCACTCCGAATACCGCTCCGTCCTCCTGCTCAACCATGATCTTTGCTTTTTTAATATTGGAGACAACCTCTTTCTGTACAAGCTTTTTCATAATGAAGGGCTTAAAAAGCTCCAGCGCCATCTTCGTCGGTAAGCCGCACTGCCAGAGCTTCAGCTCCGGTCCGACAACAATAACGGAACGTCCTGAATAGTCAACACGTTTACCGAGCAGGTTTTGGCGGAATCGCCCCTGCTTACCTTTCAGCAGATCGGAAATAGACTTGAGCGGACGGTTTGAGGTTCCCTTGATAACTCGTTTCCGTTTTGAGTTGTCGAATAAGGCATCAACAGCCTCCTGCAGCATCCGTTTTTCATTCCGGATAATAATATCAGGAGCTTTGAGACTCATAAGACGGGTAAGACGGCTGTTCCGATGGATAACACGGCGGTAGAGATCATTTAAGTCCGATGTTGCAAAGCGTCCGCCATCCAACTGTACCATCGGGCGCAGATCGGGCGGTATAACAGGAATGACATCAAGGATCATCCATTCGGGCTTATTGCTCGATGTTCTAAAGTGCTCAACAATTTCAATCCGCTTTAAAAGCCGCTTATCGCTTTTAGCACCTTTTTCAATCATCTTCAAGCGGAGCTGTGCCGCAAGTTCATCCAAGTTTAAATTGCTCAAGAGGGTCTTAACCGCTTCTGCTCCCATATTTGCAGTAAAAGCGCCGCCATGCCGCTCTTGTGCAGCCCGGAATTCATCTTCACTCAGCAGCTGATTTTTCTTGAGGTCGGTTCCACCCGGTTCAATAACAATATATTTTTCGTAGTATAATACTGAGCGAAGCGCTGCTACCGGCAAATCGAGCAACAACCCCATCCGGCTGGGTACCGACCGATAGTACCAGATATGAGAAACAGGGGCTGCCAATTCGATATGCCCCATACGCTCACGGCGTACCTTAAAATGGGTAACTTCTACGCCGCAGCGGTCGCAGATAACACCTTTATAACGGATAGACTTAAACTTCCCGCAAAAACATTCCCACTCTTTGGTTGTCCCGAATATACGCTCACAAAAAAGCCCATCGCGCTCCGGGCGGAGCGTACGGTAATTAATGGTTTCCGGTTTCTTTACTTCGCCGTAAGACCACTCACGGATTGCTTCAGGCGAAGCGAGCTTAATCATAATATTATCAAAATCTTGTATATCTCTCATAGCCCATCCTCATCTTAATTTGAAAACTTAGAGCTTTTTTCATTGATCAATTCTTCATCACGTTCGGTAAGCGGAATACGCTTTCCTTTTTGATCATAAATCGTAAAGTCCAAAGCTAAACCGCGCAGTTCTTGTACCAATACGTTAAACGATTCCGGAATGCCGGCAGCCGTAGTTGCCTGTCCCTTTACAATCGATTCATATATCTTCGACCGCCCATGCATATCATCCGATTTAATGGTTAACAATTCCTGCAAGGTATTTGCCGCACCATACGCTTCAAGCGCCCAAACTTCCATTTCTCCCAAACGCTGACCGCCGAACTGTGCCTTACCGCCAAGGGGCTGCTGTGTTACCAGCGAGTACGGCCCGGTAGACCGTGCGTGCATCTTATCATCTACCAAGTGCGCCAGCTTCATAAAGTAGATAACCCCGACAAAAACATCATTTTGGAAGGGCATACCCGTTCGTCCGTCACGCAGCTTGACCTTTGAGTTTGCAGGAATACCTGCCTGTACAAGCTTTTGCTCGATTTGCTCATTCGTCGGCGACTGGAATACCGGGGCTTCATACCATTCATCAAGACGCAAACCTGCTAATCCTAACTCAGATTCCAAAATCTGACCGATATTCATACGGGACGGAACGCCGAGCGGGTTCAAACAAATATCCAGCGGGGTTCCATCTTCCATATACGGCATATCTTCTTCCGGCAAAATACGGGCAACAATACCTTTGTTCCCGTGCCGTCCTGCCATTTTATCACCTTCGCGCAGCTTACGTTTTGTCGCAATCAGTACTTTGATAAATTCATCGACACCGGGACTCAGATCATCCCCCTGCGAACGCTTGAGACGCTGCACATCAATAACAGTGCCCTCAATTCCGTGCGGAACACGAAGAGAAGAGTCGCGCACATCCTTTGCTTTTTCACCAAATATTGAGTTCAAAAGCTTAAACTCAGGGGTTGTTTCGGACTCATTTTTAGGGGTGATCTTTCCAATGAGGATATCGCCCGACCGCACCTGAGCGCCGATACGGATGATGCCCTCCGCATCCAGATTGTCGAGGCTCTTTTCCGATTTATTGGGAATATCACTGGTAATCCGTTCCGCTCCCAGCTTTGTTTCGCGGACTTCGGTAGAAAATTCTTTAATATGCACTGAGGTAAACATATCTTCTTTGATAACACGGCGCGAAATAAGGATAGCATCTTCGTAGTTATACCCATTCCACGGCACAAAGCCTACCAAAATATTACGTCCCAGTGCGAGTTCACCCTGATATGTTGCAGGCCCATCAGCAATAACCTGCCCCACTTCAACATGCTGTCCCACCGAAACAATCGGACGCTGGTGGTAGCAGGTATCTTGGTTTGTCCGCTGATATTTCAACAACACATAATCACGGATTTTTCCTTCATCACCATCAGCCTTGATCGATATTTTTTCTGAAGAAGCATATACAACCGTACCGCTTTGCTTTGCTTTTACTAAAACGCCGGAGTCGTATGCACACTTACCTTCCATACCGGTACCAACCCGAGGAGGCTCCGGAAACACCAGAGGGACACCCTGACGCTGCATGTTTGAACCCATAAGGGCGCGGTTTGCGTCATCATGCTCCAGGAAGGGAATCAAAGAAGCAGATACAGAGATAATCTGTTTTGGAGAGACATCCATGAACTGTACATCTTTTGAGTTACGTGTTGTATAATCGCCTTGATGCCGGCATGCAATCTGCTCGGCAGTAATGGTACCGTCGCTTTGCACAGCCGTTGAAACCTGCGCAATGTAGTACTTATCCTCATCCATTGCTGAAAGATATTCAACTTCCCGTGTTGCCACACCGTTTACAACCTTTACATACGGAGCTTCGAGGAAACCATAGTCGTTGACATGTGCATAACTTGCCATCGAAACAATAAGACCGATATTCGGACCTTCCGGTGTTTCAATGGGGCACATCCGTCCATAGTGCGTATAGTGAACGTCACGAACCTCAAAACCTGCCCGATCACGTGAAAGTCCGCCTGGCCCCAAAGCATTCAAACGGCGCTTATGAGTAAGCTCTGCAAGCGGATTGACCTGATCCATAAACTGGGAAAGTTGACTTGCACCAAAAAACTCTTTAATCGTTGCAACGATCGGCTTTATAGAAATAAGTTCTTGCGGCTTAATCGTCTCAATTTCTTTTGATCCCATCCGCTCACGTGCAATCCGTTCCATACGCAAGAAGGCGGTTTTTAATGTATTCGTCATCAACTCACCAACCGAACGGACGCGCCGGTTTCCTAAATGATCAATATCATCTATAGAAGCTGCGCCAATATATACTTGAATGAGATACTTCATCGTATTTACAATATCATCGAGGATAAGGGTACATTCTTCCACCGGCTGCGCATAGTCAAACTTTTTGTTGAGCTTATACCGCCCTACCCTGCCGAGGTCATAGCGGCGGGAAGAAAAGAACATCGACGTTAAATCTTTTTCGGCTGCTTCCACCGTCATAGGATCACCAGGTTTTAAGGCTGCATAAACCACCGACAAAGCTTCCTCTTTGGAAGGTTCTTGTCCCTTGGCAGCATCAGCAAAACGGATTTCCTCACGCTCAAAACAGTTGATAATAACAGGAGAATCAAGACTACCGTCCGCTTTAAAATCGATTACGGATATTTCGGTAATATTATTTTGATGCAGTTCATCAATAACGTGGGGATGTATTTTCTCACCAGCCTGATACAGAGTACGCTCACCTGACTCATCGGTAATCGTTATCCGTTTTGCAAAAACACGCCCTACCAGCTTATCATAAGCAGCGCTGCCTTCAGCAACAGACAGCACTTCAGTCTTATAAAAAAAGTCAATTATCTGTTCACGGGTTTCGTACCCCAATGCCCGCAAAAATAAGGTTCCAAGAATGCGTTTCTTTTTATCCAGCTTTGCGTAAATTAAATCTTTCTTTTGATCAATCTCAAATTCCAACCAACTGCCTCGGTAGGGGATAATTCGGCTTGAATAGACACCTTTATCATGAGAAAAGATAACCCCCGGAGAACGGTGAATTTGCGAAACGACAACCCGTTCAGCGCCGTTGATAATAAATGTCCCTCGCTCTGTCATTAAGGGAATATCGCCCATGTAGATACTTTTACGGCGAATTTCACCGGTTTGATTGAACACCAAGTCTATTTGAGCTTTAAGAGGGATCGCATAGGTTAACCCCTTCTGCTTACATTCGTACTCGCTAAACTTTATATCATTTTCATCAAGCGTATATGATTGATATTCCAGGGTCATATCGCCATTCGGACTTTCTATTGGGAAGGTTGTCCGGAACACATCCTCCAGACCGACCTCTTCCGACGTATTACCGCTTTGATGAACACCGCGGCTTAAGAACTTTTCATACGAAGCGAGCTGGATATCTATTAAGTTAGGCAGCTCCATAAAATTCTGAATATTTTTTCCGATATATTGGCGATTAACCGTTTTCCGAACAAGCATCCCATATCCCCCTTCACTTGCTTGAGCAGATCCATAATCTTGCAAAGACCACGGCACTCAATGTGCAGCTCATTATTAAAACCGATAGAACCTACTGAAAACCGCCATTCCTAAAGGCTCGTGTTATATCATCAAACCATCAGCCTTCTGGCGCGGACAGCTGACAAGTCCTTATTTCCTATTTTTACTTTACTATTCTGAATAAACTACAAAAGCCTCCCCGCAAAACGAGGAAGCTACAAACAAACATGAGAAAAATCACAAGATCAAAGAAATGCCGATTGTATCATACAACCGGCATCTGTTAAAAAAACTAGGCAATCTCGATCTCTGCACCGGCAGCAGTCATTGCTTCTTTAATTTTCTGAGCTTCCTCTTTAGAAACATTCTCTTTCAAGACTTTCGGAGCACCTTCTACAAGTTCTTTTGCTTCTTTCAGACCAAGACCTGCAACAACGTTCCGAACTTCTTTAATAACTCCAATTTTCTTGCCGGGGTCTGCCAAACCTTTTAAGGTTACAGTGAACTCAGTCTGTTCCTCAGCAGGAGCAGCGCCCGCCGCACCGCCAGCAACCACAGCTACAGGAGCTGCTGCTGTTACACCGAACACCTCCTCCATGGACTTAATAAGCTCGGAAAGTTCGAGAATTGTTTTCTCTTTAATTGCTTCAATAATTTGTTCATTGGTTAATGCCGCCATATTATCTTCTCCTATAAAATAAATTTACAGCTTATACAAGCCGCAGTAAAGGCAGACAGGAAGACAGCGCATGAAGCCTGACTGCCGAAATTTTATTATGCCTCAGCGGATGCAGGAGCTGCACTTGCGCCGTTCTCTTTGTCAACAATAGCTTGAAGAGTACGCACAAATTTAGCAGTCGTGGCATTAACCGTAGACATAAACATTGCAATAAGTTCTTTTTTGCCGGGCAGTTTAGAGAATGCTTCGATCTTTGCAGCATCATAGAACTCCCCATCAACCACCGCCCCCTTAACAACAAGAGCAGGGGTTTCTTTTGCAAATTCAAACAAAGTTTTGGCAGCAGCATTTGCATCTTCGCTGACCATTGCTACTGCTGTGGGACCAACCAAGTAATCCTTGGCATCTAATTGCATAGAATCAAAAGCTATACGCGCAAAATTATTACGCACAACCTTGTACGTACAATTATTTTCACGCAGCTTTGCACGGAGCTGAGTAATCTGCTCCACCGACAATCCGCGATATTCTGTAAAAATAAAAGATGTCGAAGCCTTTAATTCATTGGTTATATTTTCAATAGCAGCCGTTTTTGAGGGCTGCGGTTTATGTGCTCGCAATGCCATCTTATTCTCCTACCTTATAATCAATCCAGACACCGGGCCCCATTGTAGAGCTGATAGAAACAGACTGCACAAAATCAGCCTTCGCATCGGTAGGCTTTTTCCGCACAATTTCCGTCAGTAATGTTGTGATATTTTCGGCAACCTTATCGGTATCCATAGAAACCTTTCCGATTGCTAAATGTACAACACCTGTCTTGTCGGCACGAAACTCCACCCGTCCTTTTTTCAGTTCGTTAATTGCAGCAGTAATATCAGTAGTAACAGTACCGGTTTTAGGATTCGGCATAAGCCCTTTACGCCCCAAGACCATACCAAGCCGTCCAACATCCTTCATCATATCAGGAGTTGCAACTGCGACATCAAAGTCAAGCCAACCGCCCTTCACTTTTTCAATATACTCTGCAGCGCCTGCATAGGCAGCACCGGCATCCAAAGCCTCTTTTACACGATCCTCTTTACAGAAAACCAATACGCGTTTTTCACCGCGGAACTGATGCGGAAGCACAACAGTATCCCGAACACTCTGATTCTTTCCGATTTTAAGACTGACATGTACTTCAACGGTTTCATCAAACTTCGCAAACTTCAGCTCTTTAACCAGATCAACCGCTTTAGGTACAGGAAACAAAGCCGTACTATCATACTTTTTTAGTGCATTACGATAATTTTTTCCGTGCTTCATTTAACGCTCCACCTCCACGCCCATACTACGTGCAGTACCTGCAACGATCTTCTTAGCAGCTTCCAAATCATTTGCAGTAACATCAGGCAGCTTCATCTTTGCAATTTCTTCCAATTTTGCTTTCGAGAGCTTCGCAATTTTCTGCGTCATTGAATTAGAAGAACCCTTTTGAATATTACAAGCCTTTTTAATCAAAACAGCAGCAGGCGGTGTCTTCAAAATAAAAGTAAAACTTTTATCGGAATACACAGTAATAACAACAGGAACAACAAGACCAGGCTCCATTGATTTTGTACGGTCATTAAACTGCTGTACAAACTGAGGCGCACTCACACCATGAGGTCCAAGAGCAGGACCAACAGGCGGAGCCGGCGTTGCCTTTCCGGCAGGACACTGCAATTTAATAACCGCAGCAACCTTTTTTTTTGCCATAATTATCTCCTTCTGGTATTAACGGGAATACACTTCCCTCCCATAAAAATAAAAATCAACACATAAAAAAAATAATAATAACTAAACCAACTCAACCTGCAGCATATCAACTTCCACAGGCGTTGTCCGTCCAAATATAGGCACCATAACACGCAATTTATTACGCTCAGACATAATCTCTTCAACACTACCGGTAAATGATGCAAAAGGACCTTCAATAATCTTAACCTGCTGACCTTCTGCGAAAATCTGTGCAGCACGAGGCTTTTCACCCTTAATTTCACCCGATTTCTGCAACACACTCTTCGCTTCTTCAGCAGAAATAGCCTGCGGACGAGCATCACCCACAACGCCCAAAAAACCGGTAACACCATGAATACGCCGTATAGGAGCACAAACCCCTTTCCAATTCGTAGCAGGCAAATCCATCTCTATAAGAATATAGCCCGGCAAAAACTTCCGCCTAACAACCTTTTTCTTACCGTCTTTTACCTCAGTCAATTCTTCTTCAGGTATTTTAATTTCAGACACAACACCGGGAGGTATGCTATTATTATCTATAAGTTGACGTATCGCCCGCTCAATCTTTTTTTCATACCCTGAAAAGATATGAAGAATATACCACTCTTTTGCCATACCCGTCCCTTAAAAGAACCATCCCAAGCAGGCAACAAAAAAAGCATCAACCGCACCAAAGAAAACAGCAACAAGAATAGTAGAAACGATAACAACTTTAACAGCAGCAACAACATCATCACGAGTAGGCCAAACCACTTTACGCAGCTCAGCAATACATTCTTTCCCGAAAGTAATTATTTTTGACATACCTACCCCTTATTCAAGAAACAGGCCAGGAAGGACTCGAACCCTCAACATTCGGTTTTGGAGACCGACGCTCTGCCATTAGAGCTACTGACCTATATAAACGGTGAGAATTATAACCAATAATACTTATTATTACTTAATCTTCGCTTCTTTATGCAGAGTATGCTTACGATCAAACGGACAATACTTGCTTAACTCAAGCTTTCCTTGAATGTTTTTTCGATTTTTTGCAGTCGTATAGTTCTTCCGCTTACACTCACTGCACTGCAGCGAAATCAGCTCAACAGACGTTTTTTTAGCCATTACAACCTCCCTCTAAAAAAAGAAAAAGCTTCCGAGCGGAATCGAACCGCTGACCCCAACCTTACCATGGTTGTGCTCTGCCGACTGAGCTACAGAAGCATAAGACATCTTAGAATATCAGAAGCGCAAAAAAGTGTCAAGCGCAGCAAAATATTTTTCACACATAAATTACGGATTAAATAAACCGACTTCGGGAGCACGCACCCGCACCAACGCAGTATACATATCAGCATTAGCCTTTATAAAATCCTCACTTGAAACAAACGCCCCGTTTTCATATATATCAAGATGAAACGCACCCCATTCGTCAAAGTAAGGAAAGAACACCGCTATCTTATCATACGTTCTCAGCTCCGCTCCGGTGGATCCAGCACTCAAACAAGCCAGATAAAAATGATCCGCTTCGGTTATCGTAAGATAATACAAAAGCGGCAACAGGTATGATGTTTGATAGCCTGCATACTGTTGACAACCTAAAAACTGCGCCTGCCGCGCCGATGATTTTTCAAGCTTTGATGCAGACACTCCATCAAGCACAAAGGGACACACCGTTACATCCAAACCGGAATCAGAAGGATATACAGTACGGCTGAGATTCAGAGTTAAAGCTGCAGCACCAAGATTACGAATCCAATCAAGCCCAAGAAACACATCAGCTGTAGAAAGCATAGGTTTGGTAAAATGCGTTTTCGGCACATCCGTCGAAAGCTTAAGTGATTCCACCATAATCCCCTGCCCTGCGACAGGCCGCACCATCCCATCAATTACCCACTTTGCAAAGCCGGCAGCATCAACACCGCCGCTTATTTCCGACCGAATTTGATCTATTCTAAGAGCGGAGGTAAGCTCCAACTCCGTCTGAGGCTCAAGCGTACTGATGTGCACAGGTTTTCCTTCATGATCAAAACAAGCATCAGCTACATACACCAACCGGTCAAGCCGGCTTTGTACAATCTGCGACAACACCCGCACTGGACTATTATAACACGGCAGGTTAAATATATCCCATGGAACAACCGCATTAGTCAATGCCTTTAAACGAGAAAGCGAAAGCTGATACAAAGCCTCAAAAGGAACGCCTACCGCTATACCTCTACACACATAGGCATTAAAGAGACGAATATCGATAAAGGACTTCCCGCGATACGCTTTTTTTGCAGCCGGATGCAGAGAAATTAAAAGAGCAGGATTCTCGCGCGGATATATTTTAATTGATAGCGGGGCCCCCGTATCAACACTCCGCTGCAGCATCCATGCCCCTTGCGGAACAAGATTTCGGTCAGGAATACTATAGTCGGTCAGCAACGGTATCACAGAGACCGTATAGGTAGTCTTATCGTTTTCCGCATAGGCGCCGGACACCGTAAAAGCATTACCTTTGGAATCCGTATACACTTCAGCCCCAAGTTTTATAACCTCGTCGATCGGCGCAGACAGCCACTTACTCAAAATAAGCTGACGTATTTCGGCAGAATCGGGAATTTGATCAAAAGGATAGAGGCGGACGGCTTGCTGAGTCTCTGAAGACGGCACTGTTTTTATCACAGCACCGGCAGGAGCAGCTTCTTTGCTAACCTCAATACCGGGGATTACAGATGCATCAGCAGCAAAAAGAGGATAAACACTCAATATACATAAGAGAATACCGGTAAAAAAACAACACGGAATCCAAAAAACAGCTCTTTTCATACGTCTATGGTATCGGCACGCACAGTCCACAGCTTAAGAAAGCATCTGAGGATACTGTAGATTGCCCTGGAATGCTCAGCACTTAACCGGAATAAACCGAACGGCGGAAATGCAGAAACTCTGCAGCATATTTTTGCGGTGTACAAAGATGGCCGCAGCCATTTGCAAGATGAAAAATATCGGTAGAATTAAGAACAGCTGCATCGAGATTATGTTCGACGGACACAACTGTCAACCCACTCTCCGTATTCAGTTTTTTGATATAGGCATAAATCTCCTGTTGGCTTTGGATATCAATACCGGTTGACGGCTCATCCAGTATCAAAAGATCAGGTTCACCGATAAGCGCACGGGCAATATACATTTTTTGCAGCTGTCCTCCGGAAAGCGTTCCGATCCGGGCATGTTTATGTTCAAGCAGCCGCACATCGGCAAGAATGCGGTCGATAATACTTTTATCATGGCATTTCCGTACAATGCGATAGGAATTTAAGGCTTCGTATACAGTAATGGGAAAACCGCTTACTGCGGCTTTTTTTTGAGGCACATACCCAACCATTTGGGTACCGCAGCGGATAGTTCCTGCATCAGGAAGCACTAGAGAGAGGATGAGCTTAACCAGTGTACTTTTTCCTGTTCCGTTTTCACCGACAATCGAGATATATGCCCCTTTTTTAATAGTAAGACATAAATTTTCAAATAGCGCCTTGCCGTTACCGTAGCGGAAAGAAAGATTTTGAATACACACCATACTGCATTCGGCTGTATGTTCATGTACAGAGGAGCATGCAGCGCACACGGCAGACAGACACTCTTCCATTGCGGTATTAGTCCTGCTTGTGAAACTTTGCATTCAGCTTATCACACAAAGCCTGCAGCTGTTCTTCTTTTTCGATAGCATGCTGTTTCAGCAGAATAGGCGGTATTTGATAGTAGTTGATATTTCCCTCAGTATACTGCAGCATAAACTCCGCAAACCCCACAGTAGCAATCAAGTTACAATATTCCTTGGGCGCTGATTCAGGATCATATTGATACTTTATCGTATTGATGATGGCGGCAGGCAGATGCCACTTTTCCGCTACAGCTACACCGATTGCTTGATGCTCCATTCCTGCCATAACGCTTTGTATAACCGGCTCAGGAATATTCCTTTCAGTTTTCAGATCATTGATTTGTTCCAGTAATTTAGGATAAATCGAACTAAATATGATTTTTCCCAGATCATGCAAAAGAGCACACACATAGATTTCTTCAAGAATACCGACTTTCCCCTGTATTTTTGCAATATTATACGCAAAAAATGCACATTTGTAGGTATGATCCCACAGTTTTTTCTGCTCTTCATTCGTAACATTTAAGACCTGCAAAGTGCCGACTGAATACAACAGGTGTTGAATACCGCGCAATCCAGCCATTTTAACCGCTTCGTTAATACTCATACACTCTTTCGTCAGTCCGAATGCCGCAGAGTTGACCATCTTGAGAAGATCAGTTGTTAAGGCAATATCATCGCTAATCAATGAAGCAATAGTCCCCATCGTTGCATTTGGATCATTGATGAGGTGTTGAATTTCCATAATTTTTTCAGGGAATTGCGGCATTTCATCAATATACTCAACAATAGTCTTGGTTAATTCTAACAGATGCCGGTTTGCTTCAAAATCCGTCGGAATAGTAATCCGATTAATCGTCATATCTTTTTCGGTAATAAGCTCAAAAGCATCTTCCTGTAAGCCGATTTTTTTCAGCATCAGCAGCATAATAATCAGTCCAAGCCCTGCCCCTTCGGTATCATCAATAGCTTGCATAAAAGCCTGATCAACGGTCTCATAATCCCGCGCAACGACCATCCGATCGAAAATACGTTTAAATTCGGTTGCAACCATCTGTACATTATTGCGTACCTCAAAAATGATACAACCGGGCTTTGCCTGCATAATCACTTTAATATACAAGCCCTCTTTTTTTTGCTGCTGAAGATAGTAATCAATATTACTCAAACTCTCTTGCTTAAAATTGAGCATACCTTCATCATAGGACTTTTGATCATAGATATCAAAACCTTTTTCTTTAAAATATACACGTTTTGTATTGGCTTTTTTCGCATTAGTAGTCAGCTCATTCAAACAATAGACAATATAGTCTTCAATTTCCGTTTGATGCACAGCTCCAAGAAAAACTTTTACTACCTCAACAATATATGTTTCCGTTTCTTTAGGAAGCGTATAAGTGTTAATTGAAAGAGGGATATTCATCTGAACCGCTTGCCCAATTTTATTTTTATCAACCGGAATACTGGTACTATTACTCATGATGGATAGTATACGGGAATTTAAGAATTTCCGCAATGCGTCTTGACAAAAAGCACAGAGATTCCGCGAGGCATTCTTTTCGTTTATCACACAAACATTGGGGGTGTCTCAATGCAGTTTTAGTATATCACTCCACTTTGAATTTTCCGACCTCATTTGCCAGATTCTCAATACTTTGTCTATTTTTTTGTGTCATTTCATTTACTTCTTGTACGCTATTGTTAATCTGCACAGCACCGGAAGCCATCTCATTCATACTTTCAGTAATACGCCGGGTAAGCTCATCTAATTTATGCATTTCATGTGCAACCCCCTCCCCGCCTTTCAGCATTTCTTCAGAACCTGCTTGTACTTCTGTGGTAACCATATTGATATCTTTAATAGCCGTCAGTACTTCTTTACTCCCCTTTGCCTGTTCTCTCATAGTTTCCGTTAGCAGGTTACTCATATCTGTAACCTTCTGCGTAAGATTGAAGATAGTATTAAACTTCTCTTCTACAGTTTTAGAGGATGCAGAAAGCGTTTCTATTTCACCGGTAAGCATTTTTAGTGTCGCCGTAATCGTTTTACCTTGCATTGCAGAATCTTCCGCCAGTTTACGGATTTCGTCAGCAACAACCGCGAACCCCTTTCCTGCTTCACCAGCATGAGCAGCTTCTATAGCAGCATTCATTGCTAACAAGTTTGTTTGCGATGCAATATGCTGGATAACGCCCGAGGCTTCCATCAAAGAACCTGATTCTTCTGCAATCTTTTGCGTTACCGTATTCGAAGTTACCAATGTGGCTTTACCATCATCGGTTGCAGACACAAGGTCTTTGATAATCGTATCAGTTGTTGTGAGCGTTGTACTAATTGAGTCAACATTTGCAACCATTTGCTCAACTGATGATGAAGACTGCGCTACGCTTGCAGCCTGTGTTTCGATACTGTTGCTCAGCTGCTTAATCGTTCTGATAATCTCTTCAACCGTTGCGGCAGTTTCGGCAACACTTGCGGCCTGTGTAATTGTCTGCTGCTTAACACCTTCAATGTTTGTGCTAATTTCTTTGATGGAATGCGCAGTCCGGCTCATATTCGCGGAAAGTTCTTTACCAACTTCTTCCATAACACTGCTGTTTGTTCCGATTGCCTGAATAGATGTAGCAATCTTGTGTATTGTTTCATTAAAATATTGAGATAGGTCTGTAACCTCATCATTGCCGCTTACAGCCATACGTACCGTTAAATCACCTTCCCCTTGTGCAATATCCTTTAGCGCAGCCACCAGCTTTTGAAGCGGCTTTACCATACTCCGCGCAACAAAATACACAATGATGAGTGAAACTGCTAAAACTGCGCCCCAAATGATATTCATAAAAAGGCTCATCATGTTTACTGATGCCATAAATTCTTGGTAGGGCGCTGTGATAATTACCGTCCATCCTGATAATTTGCTCTTAGCATAGGATGATAGCGTTTCTGCTCCTTCATTATTAAAGTATTCAACTCCTGGTGTTGTAGCTTGGAGCGCTTTCGTTTCAAAGGCTGCGAGGGGCGCTATACTCGGATCCATTTTAGCCTCTTCTACGGAATTATATTGGTCTTCTACGAAGCGCACATCTCTATCTGCAATTGTATTTCCGTTCAAGCCAAGAATATAGCAATAACCTTTTGTACCGATAGTTATATCTTTTATAGCCTCAGATAAGCGTGTTGCCGGTACGGCTGCACTTAATACACCGATAATAGTTTTATCATCACCGATAATCGGTACTGCATAGATAATTTGCAGGGTGTTTGAGACACGGGAGAGAGTCGGCTCTGCTACGAAAGGTTTACCCGAGGCGGCTGATAAAAACCATTCTCTATCGCCGACATAAACCGGTTTTCCGTCATCGGTGCCGTACCGGTTTCCTTTCATATCTGCAACACCGAAATACTCAACTCGGGAATTATTCCCCGCTTCATGAGTCAGCATTTGTACTCTTTCGTAGTATGAAAGAGCAGTATCTCTTAAAGCCGGCATACGGGCAACCCCTTCAACAAATTGGAGTGTAGCCTGTATTCTTCCGTCAATAATTTCTGCAACATCGGCAGCTTTATCCGTTAAATGATCTTGAATTTTTTCAGTTACGGCATTGCGGGCAACTGTGACACCCAGTACAGTTTCTATCATAAGGGCAACAAAAATAAGTGAGCCGAATATGAGCATCAGTTTTTTTCCTAAGGAAAAACGTTTCTTTGTTAATTTTTTATGCATACTACATCTCCTCTCATGCCTTATCGATACTTCCATAAAAAGTCAAGAAAACAGCTTTTATTTACCCCCATAAAGGCGGCGATAGTATCCCCTCGAATGCTGCTATACTAAGACTGAGCATTCCTATCCTGCTTGCAGACAGCTTGAACGATACACCGAAAACTTTTTATACTTTTGGAAATAAAAATCCCCCGACGCAGAGCATCGTAGTTATATTACTCTTGTAAGGTAATTGAGGTTTGCTTTAATCCCCCTCTGTGACGACTCAATCAGTCTCAGGGTATTAATGCTCCCTATGAATAAATTTTAATTTGATTATGGATTTTATATCGATAAATATTAGCGATAGTTTTATACACTATTTTCAACAGTTAGTCTACAATAACCTGTAAAAAACTGTAAAAACTTTCAGAAATTCTGCATAAAAAATTGTAAAGTCATATTATGTAATAATTTGTCCATTTCACTCCTCATGCCTTTTTTTTTGCAGGCTGCATTGTTGTAACCTATTGCCATACAATGATTTAAACAGTTGCAATGAGGAATCCCTCATTTTTACGTGCAGATCGCTTGCGTAAAAGCCTTTTTCACTTTATACTGCCTGCATTGCTTATCGGGAAGCTGATGGGATCTGGTGGTCTTCGCGGTCTTCAAAACCGTTGGTTGCATAATTCGCAACGGCAGGTTCGATTCCTGCCTCTTCCGATTTTGTCTTATGGGTGTGTAGCATCATGCTGAATGTTTTATTTCTTGCTGCATTTCCAGAAGATGCTGAAAAGCTCAGGCATTTATCGGAGCCTATCTGGATTTTAGATTATGTAGCAGATAATAGGGAGGTTTTAACTCGATTAGAACAAACAGTATACGATGTACTGTTGTTTGATTTTGAAGCGGGCGGCATCTATCCGCCTGATATTATTAATACTGTTTGTAGACAGTATCCAGCTCTATCGATTTTTTTACTCTCTCGGCAGCACTGCTGTTTTGTAGAGCAAAAAGTGTGTGCTGCAAAAAAAATTTCCGGCTGTTTCCCTATTCCTTGCGATTTTAATATCCTTTCCGCTGCAGTAGATAATGCTTTTTATAACTATATAAGAAAACAAGAAGCCATTGCGACTATGGAAAATGACCCTCTTTATGTACAATTACAAGGCAAAAGTTCTAAAATGCAAGAAGTGAGAAACTTTATCATGGATGCTGCGGCTCAAACAGCTCATGTACTGCTGTATGGGGAGAGCGGTTCCGGAAAAGAGGTAGTCGCTTCCCTTATTCATCATTATTCTGATCATCGTACCGGAAATTACATGCCGGTGAATACCACCTGTATTACGGAAGAATTGGCAGAAAGCCTGCTGTTCGGCTCCTCAAAAGGAGCATATACGGGAGCTATTGAAAAAGAAGGGCTATTTGCACAAGCTGACCACGGTACACTCTTTTTTGATGAGATTGAAAATTTAACTTTGAATCTGCAAGGAAAGCTGCTGCGGGTTATTGAAACGCGGGAGTTTTATAAGCTGGGCGGAAGCAAAAAATATTATTCTGACTTTAGGCTGATATGCGCAACAAATCAAGATTTGCAGGATATGGTACATAAAGGAACTTTTCGTCTAGATCTTTTTTATCGGCTTGATGTGCTTCATCTTGTTTTGCCGCCCCTCCGTAAGCATAAAGAAGATATAGCGTATCTTTCCCGTCATTATTTAAAAGAAGTGCAGAAAACGCTGTCACGGGAGGCGCTTGATTTGTTACATAATTACAGCTGGCCGGGAAACGTGCGGGAACTGTTTAATTGTCTGCAGCGTGCGGCATTTCTGGCGCGGAACTCTCCTGTGATACAGACATATCATATTGACCTTTGATATAGCAAATTTTTTTGAACAATGTTTCTAAATATCGTGCCTCCCGGATAGATAAGCCGGCACGGGCAATAATTTCTTGAAAAAACCGGATATTATCTTCTTTTCCTCCATGCTTAAAAAGACCGATAGCGCATAGATACTCATTAATGTGTTCAGCTGCCGCAGTAATGGCTGTGTACGGGATTCGTTTATAGCCGTATTGCTGCCGGCTATAGGCACGGAACAATGTGTAACAAATAAGCTGCACGGCATGAGATAAATTAAGAGAAGGAAACACTTGAGATGACGGGATATTTAACGCTAACGAGCAAATATGCAGCTCTTCATCAGTAAGACCGGTACGTTCATTCCCAAAAACTACAGCAATCAGCCCTTCTGCATTTGTCCATGCGAATGAGCAGAACTCTTCGGGTGTCATCCCCCATGATTTACGCTTTTCCCCCATACGTCTCGTGGTGCCTGCTACAATACTGCTATCGGCAACTGCGGCTTTCAATCCGTCTACGGAAGGTTCAAAAAAACGTGCATTGTGCCAAATCGCGTCAGCATGGATAGCAAGCCGGAGTATTTCCTGCTCATCATAGTCTGTTTTGTTGCCGACAATCCGTAAGTCGTAACAATCATTATTGGCCATAGCCCTACATACGGCTCCAATATTACGGCTTATTTCCGGACGGCAAAGAATAACTGCAACGGGAAGACGGTGTTGTGAGTTCTGAGAAATCATGGCTGGTAATTTTGTACAAAGCGCTTGTTATGTCAAGTGCTTTGCAGTATAATTAAAGAGGCATAGGTATGAGTATGGAAAATTCACTGCAAGGTAAGAGTGCTTTAGTGATCGGCGGTACAAGCGGCATAGGATACAGCGTAGCGCAAGCGCTTTTACAAGAGTCTGTCTCCGTTGTAGTGCAGGGACGGACGCATTCGCAGCAGCTTGAAGCTTTTTATAGCCAAGGGAATGCAGCCGTTCTAATGTGTGATCTAGCGGATCGGACATATTTACAGGAACTATGCCGGTATGCACAGGCTACTGATATACTCTGTATCGGTTATGGTCCTTTTTTGCAGAAACCTCTTGATACAACAACAATGGAAGAGTGGATAAACACCGTCTATGCAAATCTTACACTTCCGGGGTTACTTGTTTCCGCGGCTCTTTCCGGTATGAAAGAACGGAAGTGGGGGCGGATATTATTATTCGGCGGTACTGAGACGCAGATAATACGGGGCTTTAAAACAAATCCTGTTTATGGAGCAGCAAAAACGGGGCTTATGTCTCTTGTCAGATCGATAAGTATGGGGTATGCTGCATACAGGATAACAGCGAATGCGGTTTGTCCCGGTTTTACCGATAGCAGATTATTCTCGCAAGCAGATCGAACAGCATTGGCTCAAAAAAGTCCTGATGGAAAGTTGGTAACTCATGCAGAGATAACGGATGCAGTTCTTTTTTTATTAAAAAATAGTACCTATAATGGTATTATTATGCCGATAGATAAAGGATGGACATCGTTCTCTCTGTAATCGTAGTTGCACTGGTATGTGTAATATAATAAAGTTTTTGCATGGGAGTAAAGGATTGGTATATGAATGATGCTGAAATAATTCAGAGTTTTGACACTGAAAAAGACAAAAGTCTTAAAATTCAACTTCAAAAAGTCGAAGGGCTTGAGAAATGTATGGTGATTCTTTTGTCAGGATATGTTGATACCTATAATTCAACATTTTTTCAAAAGCGAATCACAACCCTGATAGATGCCGGATATGTTCAGATTATTTTTAACTGTGCACATTTGGACTATGTTTCCTCAACAGGTATCGGTTCTTTTACTGCATTTCTGAAAGCGGTAAAAAGTAAGGGCGGTGATATTGTACTATTGAGCCTTCAGCCAAAAGTGTATGAGGTTTTTCAACTGCTCGGCTTTGCCAACTTTTTCACTATTCATGACTCTTTAGAGACATCGATTGACTTCTTTAAGAATAAAGGAGTTCCTATTGTCTCTCAGACAAGTGTATTCCCTAAAATATTTTCTTGTCCTATTTGTGCAAAAAAGTTAAAAGCGCCGCGCCCGGGACGTTTCCGGTGTTCCGAATGTAAAACTATTCTAGTTATAGACAGTAATGCGCAGGTTTCTTTGGGATAGTTGATAGCAATATGTGAATAAGTTGTGGATATATTTTGCATGATATATTCATAACTTATTTTTTTTTACACTTTTCTGTTCCGTTCCATTCTATTTATTTTATAAATCTTTTACCATTTACTATTTATACTGTTTGTTAATTTGAAGTATAATATGTAAACTTCCTTTTGTGCAGTCCTATGTTGTATTCTTCTTATGAAAAACACTGTAATAAGTTGTGGATAAGTTGTTGATTCGGTGAGTAAGTTGTGCATAATCAGTGTGAACTATGCGGAATAATTGTTAGAATCTGAAATTACCGGCTGTGAGGGCTTGATAAAAAATGTAAGGTACGGCATTATTTCCCCTATTATTTCAGTAATCCGCAAGGTCGGTGCACAATACCGGGCTTGCGGTTCTTATCATGTGGTTGCAGTCGGGTTTAATACCCTTTGTTATGGCTCAAGAAGCACAGGGGGTATTAAACCTTCCGCACGGCTAAGGAGTTATTATGGCATACTATTATGAAGAACCCTCGCATACTTTTAATGAGTATCTGCTTATTCCCCGTTATACAGGGGTTGATCACAATCCGCAAAATATTGACTTGCATACTCCGCTTACACGGTTCAAAAAGGGTGAAACTCCGCTTTATACCTTAAATATTCCGCTTGTATCATCTATTATGCAGTCGGTTTCTGATGATGGTATGGCGATTGCACTTGCAAAAGAAGGAGGAATCTCGTTTATCTTTTGTTCACAGGATATTGCAAAACAGGCTGCAATGGTATGTGCGGTAAAAGATTATAAGGCAGGTTTTGTAGAAAGCGATTCAAATTTGAAGCCAGATAACACATTGGAAGATGTACTCCGATTGAAGGAAAAAACAGGACACACGACCGTTGCGGTTACTGATGACGGTACTGCGCATGGGAAGTTGCTGGGTGTTATTACCGGTCGTGATTATCGTCCCAGTCGAATGGCGCGGGATTTACCCGTTGCAAAGTTTATGACACCGATTGAAAAAATCCATTATGCTGATGAAGGGGTTACACTGACTGAAGCAAACGATATTATTTGGGAATATAAGCTGAATGCGCTGCCGGTCTTGGATTCGGAAGGTAAGCTGGTGGCTTTTGTATTCCGGAAAGACTATGAAAGTAAAAAAGAGCATCCGAATGAGCTATTGGACGAAAAAAAACGCTATTTAGTCGGTGCCGGTATTAACACTCGTGATTATGAGCAGCGGGTTCCTGCCTTGGTTGCTGCCGGAGCTGATGTTTTATGTATAGACTCCTCAGATGGTTTTTCAGAATGGCAAAAGCGGGCTATTCAATTTGTGAAAAAGACCTATGGAAATAAAATCCCGATTGGAGCAGGCAATGTCGTGGATGCGGATGGATTTATCTTCTTGGCTGATGCAGGAGCTGATTTTATTAAAGTCGGTATTGGCGGC
Source organism: Treponema sp. (assembly GCF_052169735.1). GTDB lineage: Bacteria > Spirochaetota > Spirochaetia > Treponematales > Treponemataceae > Treponema. The sequence goes on along the minus strand of NZ_JBQNBW010000012.1, from coordinate 16,371 downwards.
GGTTCCATCTGCATCACACGGGAAACGAAGGGAATTGGACGCGGGCAGGCAACTGCATTGATTGAAGTCGCTAAGGCACGGGATGAGTATTTTAAAAAGACGGGAGTGTATATCCCGATATGTTCGGACGGCGGTATTGTGTACGACCATCATATTACAATGGCGCTGGCAATGGGCAGCGATTTTTGTATGCTTGGGCGGTATTTTGCCCGCTTTGATGAAAGCCCGACCAACAAGATATTGATTAACGGCAGCTTTATGAAAGAGTATTGGGGAGAAGGCTCTGCCCGAGCTAGAAACTGGCAGCGTTATGATTCAGGCGGCGATAGTAAACTGGCATTTGAAGAAGGGGTAGACTCTTATGTTCCCTATGCCGGAACATTGCATGACGGCGTCAAAACAACGCTGTATAAAGTCCGTTCTACTATGTGCAACTGCGGCGTGCTTACCATTCCCGAACTACAGCAAAATGCAAAGATAACGCTTGTTTCTCCCTCCAGTATTGTTGAGGGCGGCTCGCATGATGTTGTATTGAAAGATGTGCGCTCGTCTATACGGTAGCTCATAGACAGGAGGGCTACAAGCACAAGGAAATTTAGATATTCTTCCGATAGTCCCTGTAAAAATCAACAGCCCCGGCGCTGCATGCGCGTATTTAACCCCCGTACGGATAAGGCACAGTCGACAAACTGCATTAGTATCAATGCCTCTTCGACTGTGCCTATTGATAGAAGATACACACACCCCGTTATACACGGGTGTTTATCCTTGAGTATTCGCCTATTTTAATGCCTTGTGGCAGAACCACCAATCAAATCCTTCGTATTTCTTAAGCCGTTCTGCAGCATCTTTTACGTTGGCGGCAGGCGGTACAATCGCATGGTCTTTAATTAAGCCGTTTTCGGGCCAGTTAGCAGGCAGAGCTACATCTTCTTTGTCAGAAATCTGGAGCGCTTTTACTGCACGGAGAATTTCTTTCATGTTTCTGCCGATTTCTTGCGGATAGTAGAGGACTAAGCGGAGAATGCCATCAGGATCGACAATAAAGACTGCGCGAACCGTATTTGTACCTTTTCCGGGATGCAGCAAACCGAGTGCATTCGCAACGGAATCATTTGCAGCAATAACAGGGAAGGTAATATCTACATTGAGTTTATCCTTTATCCATTCAATCCATTTAATGTGGCTGAATACTTGGTCAACAGAAAGACCTACTAATTTTACACCAAGTTTTTCAAATTCCGGAACCAATTCCTGAAAACCGACAAATTCAGTGGTGCACACCGGGGTAAAATCTGCCGGATGGCTGAATACAATAAACCATGAGCCTTTCATATCAGCCGGTAAAGACATTGGACCATGAGTTGTATTTACCTGTAATGCGGGGAATGCGTCGCCTAACAGCGGCATATTAATTCTTTCATCCATAATGAGCTCCTTAAATATTAGTAATTGTTCTTAATATATCATAGCTTATCGAAAACGGCAAGTGTAAAACAAAAAAGAAAAAAAGATGCCAAGTCTGCTAAAGATTATTTTTTAGCGATTGAAGTTTTTTTAAAAATATGTAAACTACTCCCAGCATTGATTCAGGATGAGGAGGCTGGTATGATGTATTCCGGTTCTGCGAATTTAGCTATTGTGGCATGTCCGGGCGGTGAACATTTTGCTGATCTGACCATTCAGCATTTAAAACACATTTATGTAGAAAAATTGAATAGAAAAATAGAGCAGCTGACAAAACGATATGATATACCAAAAGAAAAGCTCATCAAAGATATTAATTTTTACAACGATTTGAGTTCTCCTGTTTTACATGCAAATAATGATGTTGGCAATATACGGGTGCCGCGGTTTAAAGTAAACGCACGCTTTACGTATTTTATGAACGGTGAATTTAAAACCGAAATTTTGGAATGTATCCGCGGAAAAAGTGTTTTTATCTTCCAGGATGTAGAAAATCATCATCCGCTGTGGGTTAATGAAGGGAAAAATCAGCATGTTTTTTCCGTTAATGATCACCTTATGTCGATGATGGTAACTATTGATGCCGTTCGTTATGCAGGAGCAGCTCATATTGCATTGGTAGTTCCGGTATATCCGTATAGCCGGCAGCACAAAAAGAAGGGGCGGGAAGGTTTAACGGCAAGTATGCTCGGCTATTTTTATGAATGCCTTGGCGTTGACCAAATTATCACCCTTGATATTCACTCCCGTGAAATAGAAAATTCTTTCCATACAGCGCGTATCGAAAATCTTCATGCCAGTTATCAAATTATCAGAGAACTTATCCGTATAGAAAATCTTGCTGATCCCGATGCAGAATTAGTCGTTGTTGCACCTGATAGCGGGGCTGTAGACCGTAATAAGTTCTACTCAAGCGGATTGAAAAAACCGCTCGCTATGATTTATAAAGAGCGGGATTATTCGGTTGTTACTCAAAATGCAAAGCAGACAAATATCGTCAATATTAATTTATTAGGCGATGTACAGGGAAAAACTGCATTTCTTGCAGATGATATGCTTGGTACCGGCGGAACCTTGTTAAAAGCGATGGAGTTTCTCAAGAGTAAAGGTGCAAAGAAAGTTATTGCCGCAGTCAGTTTGCCGTTCTTTACCGGAAATGCGATCGAGTTGTTTGATGAAGCCTATAAAAAAGGACACTTTTACCGTGTAATTGGTACCAATGCAGTGTATCATGAAGAATTACTGCAAAAAGAATGGTATATTTCTACTGACGTGTCAGGTTTATTTGCACAAGTTATTTCTCGGCTGCACCACAATCAGTCTTTGAGCGGTTTGTTGGATAATAGAGATATTATTGAGCGGATGCTGCATACAGACTCAGCAGGATCGCATAAAACCGACAATCAATAAAACAAACCCAGCCGGTTTAAGCGCAGAGAGGGGCTATCTGGACGCTGTTTGTAGAATCTACTCTGTGAAAATAGGTTGTATGCAAAGCGGTATCTTTTGTGTAGATATAGGAACCTCGTCCTTAAAGGCAGCCTTTATCACTGAAAGCGGAACGGTGATGAAGTTTATCCGGTTGCTTTTTCCTCAACCCGTGCAGGCAGCTGATTGGGTACGCGCTTTTTTTTCCGCGTGGGCAGCGCTACCGGCTGATTGCACTATTCAAGCTATCTGTGTTTCCGGCAATGGTCCCTCGCTTGTTGCGTTGCCTCATCGGCGCAGCGTACCGAAAAGTGAGCCTTCCCTACCAGCATCTCCTGTTTCGGCAGAATTGCGGGACAGTATTATCGAAGCAGCCAAAGATGACATCCTGTTTTTATGGAACGAACCGCTCCCGCCTGATTTTACTGTTCCGGCGGGGACATCCCTGTTTTTACCACGGATTGCTGCGTTTCATACAAAATACCCAGAGGTGTTTGATGCAGCGGCTTACCTCTTTTCGGGACCTGAATATATTGCCTATCTGCTCACCGGCACAGCGGTAACGGTTTTACCAGACCCGCGCTACGAAGCTGCGTATTGGAATAGGGCAGACCTTCCGCACTTTGCCGAATCCGTATTGCGTATCGATGGAGAATCTTTGACTAAGTTGCTTCCCCCATTTGCTCACGCGGGAACGGTACTGGGGGCGTTTTGCGGTATTCCGGTTATTGCAGGCGTGCCGGATTTTATTGCAGCTTTAATCGGAACAGGAACACTCATACCGGGAAACGCCTGCGATCGTGCCGGTTCGAGTGAAGGGCTGAATATCTGTATTCCGCAACCGATCCGCACTGCCGGCGCATTGCTCTTACCATCGGTTATGCCCGCATTATGGAATATTTCTTCGGTTATTCCGTCTTCCGGAGCTGCTTTTTCCGCATTTTTGGTAAGCCACGGGTTTTTAGGCAATGATTATATCGGTGCAATGAAGCGCATTGCCGCAGAACCGTTTATCGCCGAGGGGATATACCCCGCCACGTTTGCTGGGCAGGGGAGGGCTTTTGTTGAAAACCTCGCATTCCGTATTCGGCGCTCCTGTGATGTTTTGGAAACGGCTTCCGGATATAAACCGGTGTATACTCTTTCAGGCGGACAGGCATATAACCCATGCTGGTGTCAAATGAAGGCTGATATGACTGGCAGAACCTTTGCGCTACCCGCTGTTGCAGACGCAGAATTGCTGGGAGATGCTCTATTGGCATTGCATGGGCTGAATCCCGCAACGGATATCGCTGAGCTTGCAAAGAAACTGATTCGTATTGAGCGGTATTACGAACCCAATCGTGCAACTTCCCCATGGTATTCCGAAAAATATATGAGAAAATCGAAAGCGCATTGTTGAAATCTTAAACGAATGTTTTAAAACTGACACAAGGACGCTATTCGCTTTTAAACCATGCAGGATCAGCGCCTATTTCGGCAGCATGTTCCCGATAGTATTCCAGTTCGGAATGAGGAACGGTAATACTTCCTGCAGTAAGGTTTTCGCAGCCTGAAAAACAGTCTGTCATACGCACAATTCCTTTTGGGATGTTCGGAACATTCGTAAGGTTTGTGCAATTTTCAAAGCATCCGTACATATCTATAACACCGGCAGGGATAATAGGTGCTTCAGTGAGACTTTTACAGCCGGGAAAACAGCGTACCATAGTGGTAACACACTCGGGAATAGCGGGCGCTTTTTTCAGGCTTGCACAACCTGAAAAGCAATTAACCAAACCGGTAATCCTTGCAGGAAGCGCGGGTACTTCACAAAGACTCTCGCAGCCCTTAAAGCAGCTGTGCATACGTTGAATGCTCTCAGGAATAGCCGGTATTGCTACAAGACTTTTGCAGCCGGAAAAACAGCTGCCGATATCAATTATCCCTTTTGGAAGAACCGGTGCTTTGGTAAGACTTTCACACCCAGTAAAGCAGCTGAGCATATTCGTAACGCTATCAGGAAGAGCAGGGGCTTCCGTAAGACTTTTGCAGCCGGAAAAACAACCAAACATATCCGTAACGTCTTTTGGAATAACCGGTGCTTCCGTAAGGCTGACACAGCCGGCAAAGCACCAGTACATATACGTCATGCTATCAGAAAGAGCAGGAGCTTTGATCAGTCTTATACAATTTTCGAAGCAGCTTGACATATTTGTGATACTGTTCGGAAGATCAGGCACTTTCATAAGGTTTGTACAGCCTTTAAAACATTCAGCTATAGTGGTAACGCTTTCCGGAAGTTCCGGTGCTTTGGTAAGCGCTATGCAGTTCCGAAAGCAGTTGGAAAGATTTTCAATGCTTTTGGGAAGAACGGGGGCTTTCATAAGACGTTCGCAGCCGGCAAAGCAATTACTCATATCCGTAACGCTCTCGGGAATAACCGGGGCTTCTCTTAGATTTTTACAGCCGTAAAAACAGAATCCTAGACACGTAATGCCTTTAGGAATAATAGGAGCCTGGGTAAGATTTTTGCAGCCGTAAAAGCAGGCTCCTATATACATAACGCTCTCAGGAAGAGCGGGAGCTTCTACAAGGCTTGTGCACCCTTTGAAGCAGCAGGCCATATTTACAACACCATCGGGAAGAGCCGCAAGCGAAACGAGGGTGGTACAGCCTACAAAACAATATTTCATCGAGTAAAGGTTTTCAATGGTTTTTGGCAGTTTCAGTGCAACTTTTTTACCGCTTTGTTTTAGAATCTTACCAAGCAGACTTGGATGCTCGACGGTTTTCAAATCTCTATTATCGTTGAATAACGCCGCTGCCTCAATATCCGTTACTTCAATATAATTGATCGCTTCTGCGGATGCCGTATTGTGCAGATAGTCTTGCAGTTCGGCAAACGGAACTTTTGTGTATGGTTGCACGGTTGTTGTATGTAATGAACGTGTAAGCCATACTAGATCCGCATCCGGTTCCGTTGTCTGCACCGTATCCAATAATGGACGCGTACCCCTTACTAGATCCGATTCCGTTGTCTGTACCGCATCTAATACTGGACGCATAACCCATACTAGATCCGATTCTATTGTCTGCACCACATCCAATTCGGAAGCCGGTACTGTTATACACTCTGCCGTAAGGCTTTCGCAGCCTTTAAAGCATTCGGTTGTATTTACAGCACTTTCCGGAACTTCCGGTGCTTTGATAATACTTATGCAGTTTGCAAAGCACCGAAACATGTTTACAACACCATTCGGAATAGCAGGCGCTTCCATAAGATTTATGCAGCCGAAAAAGCATTGGCTCATATCTTCAACACCCTGAGGAATAATAGGCGCTTTTAGAAGATGCTTACAGTCGAAAAAACAACAAGTCATATCCCTAACTCCCTTTGGAATAACGGGACTTTTTATAAGACTTATACACGCTTCGAAGCAGAAGGACATATCTACAACACCATCGGGAATGGCCTCAAGCGAAACGAGAGTAGAACAGCCCCAAAAGCAATTATGCATCGAGTAAAGGTTTTCAACGGTTTTTGGTAATTTCAGTGCAACTTTTTTACCGCTTTGTTTCAGAATCTTACCAAGCAGGCTTGGGTTTTCAAAGTTGTCCAAATCTTCATCATCAATGAATAACGCTGCTGCCTCAATATCTGTTACTTCAATATAATTGACCTCTTCTGCAGATGCCGTATTTTGCAGATAGGCTTGCAGTTCGGCAAACGGAACTTTTGTGTATGGTTGTGGAGATGCAATGTTCATAAAAACTCCTTAGCGCGGAATATGGGGAATATTTGTAAGACTTGTACAGTTTTCAAAACAGTAGCTTATATCCGTAACACTACTCGGAATAGCGGGAGCTTCCGTAAGGCTGATGCAGTTTTCAAAGCAGCTGCACATATCTGTAACACTGTGAGGAATAATGGGAGCTTTCGTAAGGGTTTTACAGCCGAAAAAGCAGCTGTTCATATTTGTAACACGGTGAGGAATAACGGGGGCTTCCATAAGGTTTTTACAGTCGAAAAAACAGCTGTCCATATTTCTAACGCTATCAGGAATCACTGGGGCTTTTGTGAGAGTGGAGCAGCGGGCAAAGCATTGGAGTAGACTGCTAATGCCGGCGGGGATAGCAGGGGGTTCTACGAGACGAGCGCATTCTAAAAAGCAGCCGCGCATATCGGTAACACTGCTCGGGATTGCAGGCGCTTTTGTAAGACTTTCGCAGCCGGTAAAACAGCTCACCATATCTATAACACTGTCAGGAATAGGCGGAACTTTTATAAGGCTTGCACAGCCGCAAAAACATTTCCTCATACTCGTAACACCTTGAGAAATAATGGGGCTTTCAGTAAGACGCAGACAGCCGAAAAAACAGCAACTCATATTTGTAACACTGTGGGGAATAGCGGAAGCCTTTATCAGGTTGCGGCAGTTGATAAAGCAACACGTCATATTGGTAACACCGTCGGGAATAGGCGGTGCATGTGTAAGGCTGTCGCAGTCGGCAAAACAGTAAGATATATTGGTAACACCATCGGGAATAGCAGCAAGCGAAACGAGGGCGGTACAGTCGATAAAACAATTTTGCATCGACTGAAGGTTTTTAACGGTTTCAGGCAGCTTGAGTGCCACAGGTTTATCCTGTTCTCTCAGTATTTCACCAAGCGCGCTTGGCGCTCTGTAACCGAAATAGCTGCCATCCGTATCTGATGAGAGCGCCTCAGCCTCAATATCCGTTACTTCAATATAATTGACCTCTTCTGCGGATGCCGTATTTTGCAGATAGGCTTGCAGTTCAGCAAACGGAACTTTTGTGTATTTCTGTGAGGTTGCAGCGCTCATATCAAACTCCTTCTCACATAATATAAACTCTTTCAATGCATTTTACTAAAAATCTCTACCTGAGTTTTTAGAGATACCCTGTATCTAATATAAAAGAAAATTCGCGGAAAGATTTTTACAAAGCTTTACTCATTGAGTACACAATCCCAATATATATTAAAAGTACGATACCGGAAACGATGATATACGGCGCGGCACGGAAGGGTGCGAATGTGGCAACAAGGTTTATGACCAGATGCACAATCGCGGCAATTACGGAAAGAACCATAATACCGACCCCGCTTCCCCCTGCTCCATACCGTATACCAAAACCGCCTGCAAGCGAGACAAACAGTGTAACTGCAGAACAGACCATCATCATCCAACGGCCTGTGTTTCCATCGTGTACGTTTGCAGCGTAGAAAGCATAGCCGGCAAGAATGGAAATACCCGCCAGAATCAGTGTGGGAACAACTCTTATTTTCATTTATTTTCCTCCGTGTTTGTTTTTGTCAATTCCGGCGGCACAAGCGCAATTATCGTAAGTAAGTCGGGGAAGTCTGCCGCTGTTTTCCATTCAGCCATACCGGTCTTCCAAACAGGAGTTTGCGCCGTTACTTGCCGTTCAGCAACAAGCCGTGCGATTTCCGTACCGCTGTATGGACCTTCAGCCTTTCGCCCCTCACGCGAAATATAGAACACTTCGGGAAGCGGCGGCAGTATCGGCTCCGGCTGTACACTCTGCGGTACTGGCGGCGCTGCAGTAGTTGCTGTACTCTGCGGTACCGCCTGTGAAGCTGCTGCCGGATGTTGAGCAACCTGTTGAGGCGCAGGCTGCCACCGCTGCGGTGTTTCCGCATACTGCCGATACACCGCTTGTACCGGAGTGTTCGGTTGAACCGGCTGTTGTACATAAAGCGGCTGCGCAGCAACTTGTACCTGCGGAGGCTGCCGCATAGAAGCCATCATAGCATTCATGGTCTGAGTAATCTGCTGGCTCATTGCCATGCCCATACCGAACTCTACCAGTCTATCCATCGAAAAAAAACTATCTTTGGTATTTTGCATACACTCTCCTTTTACGGTAATGCCGGAGGAATCGGCGGAACGGTGTTATTTACAAATAACCCTTGTAATTCCGCGACTTGACCTGCTGCCATCCAGTTTGCCATGCCTGCTGCCCAGACAAGACTTTGTGCATTAAACTGTCCACTTGCTGCCATCTGCTGCAGCTGCTGTACCGAATACGGTCCCGCTGCAGCGCCGTTGACTGCAACATTGTACAGCGTACCGATCGGCGGCGGGACAGACACTCCGCCTGAGGGAGCTGCCATACCCGGCATAATTCCTGCCCCCATACCCGTTGCAGCACCGGCAAAAGAGTTTCCAAGCATATTCGCCATACCGGTACCGACTGCGGTTCCCATTGCCATATTCGCCATCATCGCACCGGGATTCATCCCCCCAATGCCGCCTGCACCGCCTAAGTTGATATTCCCCGCTCCGCTTGCGCCCTGTTTGCCCATCGCGTCCGCAGCAGCAACACCAACCTGCGTCTGATTTTTGACAGCAAATGCACCGAGATTCTGCTGTTCTGCTTGCAGCTTTGCCGTGTACGCATTGGCTTCCGTCGCCTGCCGCTGAGCGTATTGTCCTTCCTCCCGGTTAATACGGAGCGACTCTTGCATGTTCTCCAAGTTGATCGCTTGCGTCTGCTTCATCGAGTCCATCTGCAGCCGGTTTGTTTCCTGCATATTGCCCACATTGATATGCTGTTGCGCTTTGAGTGATGCTTCCGTATAATTTGCCGTCAGCTCTTTTACTTTGCCGTAACCTTCGCAGGTTTTGTCCACATCCAGTTCGGAGATATTAAAATCCTTTAATGTAACGCCGTACACATCGGAAAGTTTGGGCTGTATATACTGCTGCACTAAGTCATTTACCTGTAGCAGCCGGCGCTCCATCTGCACAATCGGAATCGGAGCGCCGCCATAACTGCCGTCCGGAATATTGGTAACAACGCCTTTCACAAATTTTACTAACGTGTCTTTTAGCTGCTTATTAAAATCTTCAAGTTCAAAATTAGAAAGCCGGTGCAGTTTAACAAACAGCCTATGGTCCGTAATGCCGAATGCAAAACTGCCGCGGACTGCCATGCTGATTGGAAAATCCGGCAAGCGCGGATCAAACATATCGAAGTACGGCACTGCAAACGGCAGCCGAATAAGCCCCGCCATATTGATGTAGTAAACTTCCGCTTGAAACGGCGATGCGCCGCCGAATGCAAGCCCGACGATTTTTGCAAGCACCGGAAAGTTTGCTGTCTTGATGGTATCGTTATACGGTCCTTCGATAAAATCCTGCATGGTTCCGTCTTTTTGGTGATACACAAAAACCGCAATTTCGCCGTCTTTCACGTTGAGCGAAGAACCGTATCGGATTGCATTCTCCTTGACCGTTGTACCAGCATCCTGCCCTGCCGGTCGCCATTTCCAGATAAGGTAGTCTGTTTGATCACAGCGGATTGCGTCCATCAATCCGCCTTGATTCTTTGATTTAAAAAAGCCCATGTACAACTCCCCCTATTTGATTTCAAGAGCTTCGGAATCCTTTTTTTCAAAATTCCTTATTACATATTCCAACTGCCCATCAATAAGGCATACAGCCTTAGACATCAAGTCTGCAGCATTTTCTTTATTCTCGACAGTAAATATGAGGGTCAATGGCTTAGTCTCTCCTTTTTTTAATTTTAAGATAGCTTCGAGCGTATCTTTTTCCTTTTTGACTGAATCACCATTTACTGTCAATTCATTGTTATATGGATGAAGGTCGATCTTGCAATCAGAACGTTTCCATTTCTTTATCTTTAAGAATGCATCGATTTGGGTATCAATTTCCGGTTGTATATCTTTTATTGCTTCCACTTCGGTAACCATCGTAACAGTAAACTTTTTTTTATCAAAAAGAAGTTTACTATCTCCCGTTATGCGATAATAATCAGCAAGATCACCTGTAATACTAATTGATGAAGGAGATAGTATTTTTTCTTGAGGGATACGATTTAACGAAATCTTATCTCTTATAACAAAAAAAGACGGCAGTCCGACAATACCTACTATCACAATAGCAGCCATCCCCAAAGCATTTTTTGCTCTTTTTTTCTTAATAGTTTGTGCAAGCAGTTTTTGTTCATTTAGAAATGAGATAAAAGACCTATCAGTTGCAAATAACGCACTGGCTTTTTCTATAATTTGTTCACATTTATTATTCCAGACACCAATCCAAAAATGAGCTTTCATATCAAACAGAGAATGCTCTTTATCACGCTGTGCTTTTGCAAATAAAAGAAATTCCATAATATCTTCTTTATTGTTAGGTACTACAAAATTTTCAATTAGGTCTTTTTTTATCTTTTCGTTCACAGTAAGATTCTTTGTTCTAAATGACCGTAAAAAATCGAATACAATATGAAGCAGGAGAGGAATACACAAGGTATTTATATTTAAAATCACATATCCTATCTTTTTACCAATACCCCACGATATCCAAAATGCCTTGGTATTACTCTCTTCTTCTGCGATCGCTTCTCCTATCGCATGTAATCGATTGGTGAAATCGATAATTGCTTTTGATACATGTTTGCTTGTAACTTCAAATCCGCAGGACGGACAAATTGCGGTAAAACCGTCAAGCACGCAACCGCAATGAACACACTTGCGTATTTCGCCTACAAATGTTTGGATTCGTTTTTCTCCGGTATTTGTACTGCCCTCAACAGCTGTTCCGCATGAAGTTCTTTTCCACATTTTGTGCAATAGTGCATTTTCTATAACTCCCTCATCTAAAATTCACCTTCGTACCGCTCAATTTTAAGCAAACTATCTAAAAACTGAAGTTTTTAGATAGCCGTGGTGTTGAAAGTGTTGTTATTCCATAGCCGCAAGCAATGCTTTTGCTCTCTTGCTTGTCATGGTAATGCAAACTCCTTTATGGCTCATATAAAAAGATATTACTACTCCCGAGTTTCTATCTTCATTTACTTTGTCTTTTCTCCCGAATAATCCCATGTACTGTGCACCTCTTTATTAGAAATACGTTATGCTGTTAATAAATATCTACAGAATGAATACCCTCAAAAGAAATACCCGCCTTCTGCGCCTTAAGAGAACCTTTCATTGATAGGAACAATGTTTGAGGAGGCTTCTGTGCTTTATCTTTAATTGTATGCAAAAGATCTAATAGCACAGCCGTTTTGTTCTGAAGTTTTTTCTTAGTCTTATAAGACCGTTCATGATGCTCAACCGTACCGGAATCAACTAATTCAATTTTTTCACCGACCTTTGCACCTAACAGAACTTCTACAGAGAATACTTCCTTGTCGTTACGCTTAGAAAATATACTGTCTTGAATTTCTACCTCATTAGAAAAATTATAGTTGGATATTCTTGAATCCAATTTGTCAAACTTTTTTTTTAATGAATGCGTCGTATTGTTTGTTATATGCAGCTGCAAAATCTTTTTTCAAGCGCATAGGAACAGAAACAACACCGGAAATAGTACACTGAAATTCATTTTCATAATCATGTTCGTCATAATGATATGTAACTGTTGCATCACCGATTACTTCACAATATGTAGATAATAAGCCTCCTAACGAAACGCTATTTTTGGGAATAGTAACTTCTTTTGCAAGTAAACTTATAACTTCCGTTTTGAGCTGCGCTAATTCTTGCTGCCTTGACTTTTCTTCCTCTGCCAGTCTTTGCTTTTCCGCTGTTCTTTTATCCGTGCAGCTTTTAATCCCAAATCCGGCTCCTCCAAGTACAGCTAATATTACAACAGCGATCCCGAATCCTTTCAGGAATTTTTTTGCAGCTGCTGTGCGCTTTTTACCGGTTTCAATGGCGCGTAGTTTTTTCTTGAGTTTTTCGTTTTCAGCAGAAGAGGTTTCAACGCCGGCTTTGTAGTTTTTAAGCCACGCGGAAAAGCCTTCGTCCATGCCGAATGTGTCAAAAGCCTGATTCACAATCTGCCGGCACTTATTGTTCCATGCATCCACCCAGTATGCTTTTGAATCGTCGTCAACGTAGTCCTTGTCACGCTGGTTTGCAGCATAGTTTAAGAGGTCGCGAATATCTTCCTTGTTGTTTGGAACAGCATAGCTTTCGATAAATTCCCGTTTTGCCTTATCATTCGTAAATGAAGTGAGCTTTTTTATGAAAGCATCAAGAGACGCAGAAACATTTCGCTTTTCAATCACAAAACCGCATGCAGGACACTTTGCCGTGTTTGTTCCAATCTGCTCTCCGCAGTTCGGACATTTTATAATAGCGCCTACAAATACCTGTTTGCGCTCTGTATAGGTATCAGTTCCCGTTGAATTTTGCGGTTCCACCGGTGTTCCGCATGAAGCGCAAAAACGTGCGTCAAAGCTCAGCTCTTTTCCACATTTTGAGCAGTGTTGCAGTTTATCTGCTTCCTTACTGTCCTCGCGCCTTTGTTTTTCAATCCTTCTCGTTTTTATCCTCCAGATATTCTTTCCGCTCGTATACCATTACCTGCATACGGACGCTTTTTCCATTCCGAACTACAGCCGTAAGCCTGTGCTGTCCGTTTATTAGCTCACCTTCTTTCGTATGGAAACGATGTCGCAAAAACCAGCAGAATGTCTGCCATAATTTCTTCCTTATCAAAAATAGTTGCGCTTACTGTCTGCCGACGTTTTTGCAAATGTAATATAAACACATTGCGATTCAATTAATCTTTTTAAGATGTAACGAGCAATATTTTACAATGATCTATTGTTCTATAATAGGGAGGAAACCCGTGTAAAAGCAGGGACTACAGTCCCGAACAATTCAGGGGTTTGAAAAATGTGCAGAATATTGATATCAAAGAAAGAAAGTCTATGAAGAGCATTTACAGTAACCACAAAAAAGCAGTAATGGGAGCATTAAAAGCCGGGATTGCCTCTTATTTCTGGTATTATAATTCGATGCGCTTACATCAGGTACTTGACTATGCAGTTCCCGATGATATGTATCAAAGCTTCCGGTCGGAAAAGCTGGATCGGAATATAGCGGCTTAAATACACTTTAAAAAAGCTATTTTTTTGTAAGTAAGTAATCAAAATTAAGCGTTCGTCCTGATGCAATGTATACATCCTCACCCCGAAACTGCCGCCCGTAGGGAACATAACCTTCAGTGCATATATGACTTTCGTCGGCATAGTACAGATCAATACAGCCTTCTCTTTGTTGTCCCTCAAGCTCTTGCAGCTTCTCGTATTTGTACCGGTACAGCTGCGGCGATGGCTTTCCCCTTGGGCGTTTTCTTATACGCTTATATCTTGCGCCAATGCGGATAAAAAACGTTTAAACGTCATACCTGTTCGATTGCTAAATGTACCGCTTGTTCGTCCGAGCAATCCATAATTGGTTCGCGTCCGCGACCGGGACGAGTTTTTAAACCGTCAATGAAAAACCTAACAAATCTATATAGCATACAGCATCAGTTTTCATTTCTTTTCCTTTTTTGTGTACGATAGTACATCCGTCTAACTAACGCTTAACCTGCATTGTGGCTTTGCCAACGCGCTTAGCGGCGGCAAAGTTGGCGCGACAGTTGCATAAAAAAAGGAGCCGTAGGTGACTGTCTAGCAACTTTCGTGAAAAAACAAATATCAGATTGAAGCGAGTGTTAGGTTTTACTCATAATGAGTCCACATTCTGAGAATACGAACTACATGTTCTTTTTCAAAAATTTCATATACTAAACGGTGCTGTATATTAATTCTTCTTGAGTATTTTCCTAATAAATCTCCAACTAACCTTTCGTACGGCGGAGGATTTTCAAAAGGGTTATTCTTTATAATTTCAATTAAATGTTTTACTGTGTTTTTTAGATTTGACTGTTCAATTTTCTTACTATCTTTTGCCGCCTGTTTTGAATAAATTACAGTCCACATTACCAGTCAAGTTCCTTAACACTATCTTCCAATGGCTCTTTACTTGCTTCAATGATTGATTCCCTCATTCCAGGAATCGAACACAAGTACAAGGTTTCTTGAATAGCATTCCAGTCGTCCTCTGAAATTAAAACGGCATTATTTCTTTTGCCTGAAATGATAATCGGTTCATGATAATCTTTTGTTTGATCAATAAGATTATAAAGATTAGTTCTCGCTGCCGTCGCCGTCATTACTGCCATTTACATACCCCCATCATAGCACATAGCGTACGAATAATCGTACGCTATGTCAAGAGGAAAATTTCTTTTTATTGTTTCATATTCCCAGTTAATAAGTCTATTTATCTTATGTAGTTGCCAAAGTACAGGATTTCTAATGGCTAAAGCAAAGGTTACAGTGATAAATGGAGCATATCCCTTCTGAACAATATATTGAATTGACTTAGATTACTTGTGATGATACAGAAGATAATTGGTGCTGATGGAATAATAATCTTATGAAAATCTGCATTCGGAGGGGGATAATTGGTTATATGTATTATATAGCAGCTGAAGAATATGGCATGAAAGTCATAGTTTTCAAATATGAATGATTTAGGCAGTAGAGCAAGCCCGCTTTTTTGAAAAAAATTCTTGACAAGAAGACTATACAATGTATATGCTAAAAAAATAATGGAGGTTTATTATGCAGGTTGTAGTTCAGAAATGGGGTAATAGTCTCGGATTTAGAATACCCTCTCTTTGGGCAAAAGATAATAATGTAAAGAATGGAAGCAAAATAGAAGTAATCGCAGAAAAAGGAAAAATAGTAATTCTTCCTCAGAAAAAAACTCTTGATGATATGCTGACAATGGTTACTTCTGAAAATGTTCATTCGGAAATCTCGACAGGTTATTCAGTAGGTAACGAAGAATGGTGAATTCAAATTATGTTCCCGATAGAGGCGATCTAGTTTGGCTTGATTTTAATCCGCAAACAGGACATGAGCAGAAAGGTCGTCGTCCTGCAATTTGCATTTCGCAAAAAAGATACAATCAAAAAGTCGGACTTGCTTTATTTTGTCCTATTACAAGCCATATAAAAGGCTATCCCTTTGAAATTGTATTGGATAATCATTCGATAAATGGCTGTATTCTTAGCGACCAAGTAAAGAACCTTGATTATAAAAAAAGAAGTTGTGATTTTATAGAAAAAACAACAGAAGAAGAGATAAATGCTGTTGTAGATAATATAAAGTTGTTGATTGAGTAATCACATAACACCCGCTTCAACCTGACATTGCCTTTGCGGCAATGCAGGTTAAGCGAATGTTATGCTCACACGCCAATGGCGTGATAAGGATTAAATATTCATTTAAATATTTGTGCAATTGAAAAAATTTTATTTCCTTTAAATAAGCAAGTATATTCTTCAATTGAAAAAGAGTTAAATATTCTTTCTAAATCTGATGTTGAAACTTTAATAGAATGCTTCAAATTTGAAAGTAATGCTTTTTATGAAGAAAAACTTGAAATAAGTCAAACTATTCCCGAATTTCCTGAATTTAATGTTTATATATTTTTTTCAGAAAATGAAGATATAACTATATCAACTATAGAAAAATCTAAAAATTACAAAATATGGACAAGTGATTTAAAATATATAAAAAGAGAAAATACTCATATATTACCAACTTCTGATCTAATTTTGCGTTTTTATC
>NZ_JBQNBW010000011.1:0-50025 GCF_052169735.1 Treponema sp. | reverse complement strand
TTAAAATGCAACAGTCTTCAGAAATATCAGTTTCTGAAGACTGTTGCATTGGTGCGCGGAACGCGCATACGTTAATAAGCGAGTTTGCGGGTGAGCAAACTCGACGTGTTTTTCAGCCGCGCTATTTTAGCGGCTGAAAATAAACTTTCCTTAAAATGCAACAGTCTTCAGAAATATCAGTTTCTGAAGACTGTTGCATTGGTGCGCGGAACGCGCATACGTTAATAAGCGAGTTTGCGGGTGAGCAAACTCGACGTGTTTTTCAGCCGCGCTATTTTAGCGGCTGAAAATAAACTTTCCTCAAAATGCAACAGGTGAACAAAATATCAATTTTGGAAACTGTTGCATTTTAGGGTTCCATTTGTGCGATTTAGAACTCGTCGACCTATTCGAAAACGCAGTTATCGAATAGGTCTATTCACACAAAAAACTCAGAAACGGCAGGGCGTGTGTAGTTCTGTTCCAGCATCGCTTTATGTGAAAGAAAAAGCTCGTTATCAAAATATTTTGCATTTGTATGGCAATGGAACACGCATGCCTGACACTTAATACAGGTTCCCGGTACTGAAGTAACATCATTTTTATCGATTGCCGCCATCGGGCAACGGGCAGCGCATACACCGCAGTTGTCGCATTTTTCCGTATCGGTAGCAGGTTTTGCTTTTAAGAAGTTAACCGGCTTTCCATCCAGCCCCAGCGGAACATAATACGCGGTAAGCGCTTCATTCCGCCGGACTGTTATACTGCTCTGCAGCAATCCGGTTTCTATCTGGAGTTTTTCTGCAACGGAATCGGTAAACGCAGCAAGAGCCTCCATATCTGCAGTATTCGGGCGGTCAATCCCTACTTCGGCAAAGGCATGGTGACAAACCACTGCTGCTGCTCCCAATACCGAAAATCCGTTTTTTTCCAATTCATCATGCAGTTCGCTTAAAGAATTGTCAAAACTGCGGTTGCCGAAAGTAACAACTGCTGCAGCCTGCGCTCTGTTGCCTTTAAATAAGGTTTGCACAAAGGGCAGCACCTTATTCGGTATACGCCCTGCATACGTCGGCACACCGAACACTACCAAATCCTCTGCACTATAGGTTCTTACTGCGGTATGGGCAGCAGGCAGAGTGAAATCGTCTTGTTCAACCGGAAGTCCAAGCTTTTCCGCTAAGCGGTTGCCGACAGCCTCAACCATCGCTTTTGTATTACCGGTTGGACTGAAAAAAACAAGTGTGATTTTTTTAATTTTTTGCATACTCTTCTCCCATAAAAATAAAAGTAGTGCCCTGTGTACGGCTTTTATTTTACATGCCTTCATTTAAAAAAAGACCGGATGTGCAAAAGCACATCCGGCTGCCGATACTCAGTAGGAGGCATACCATCGGCATTGTTTAGATCAAACCTGCTCGACAACTGCATTTTCGAACGGGTTTATTATTAATTTGACACAATATAACGCACCGCAAAACTGCGGGAGACGACGTTTTGTATTGCTCTTGTACGGTAAATGCCGAAAAGTCTATGAGCGCTTGTTGCTCCGTGTCCAAATATGGAGTTTTTCCGCCTCTGCGATAAGCTGATCCCGGAAATCAGGATGCGCTACAGAAATCAAGGCTTCGGCTCGTTGCCAGGTAGACAACCCTTTGAGGTTGACCTTACCGTACTCGGTTACAAACCAGTGGACATTGGTACGGGTGTCGGTAACAACGGAACCGTTTGCTAAGGTTGGGCGAATACGGGATATCAGCGTACCGTCTTTATCTTTGAAGGTTGAAGAACAGCAGATAAAGCTCTTTCCTCCCTTAGAAAGATATGCCCCCAACACAAAGTCAAGCTGTCCGCCTGCACCGGAGATATGCTTAGTTCCCGATGTTTCGGAATTTACTTGCCCGAACAGATCAATATCAACTGCATTATTGATCGACATAAAGTTGTCAATCTGAGCAATTACCCGTGCATCATTGGTATAGGACACCGGAGCGCCCATACATGCCGGGTTATTATGCACGTAGTCGTAGAGCTTTTTGGTTCCTGCAGCAAATGCGTACACCTGTCTACCAGTGTCGATTGACTTTCTAGCCCCGGTTATTTTTCCAGCCTGCGCAATATCGACAAAAGCATCAACATACATCTCTGTATGTACGCCAAGGTCTTTAAGATCAGACTTGGCAATCATTGCACCTAGCGTGTTGGGCATGCCGCCAATACCGAGCTGTAAGCACGCGCCGTTCGGAATTTCTTCGATAATAAGCTTTGCTACCGCCTTATCGACATCAGTAGGTTCACCCTTATCCACAAGCTGATCTATGGGCGGGTTATCGCCTTCGATAATCATATCAACCTTGGAAATATGAATCTTATCATCGACACCGTTTACAGCGTACGGCATATTCTTATTGACTTCAACAATAACGATGTCGGCACAGTCGGTTGCCGCTTTTAAGTGAGAAGCATTCAGACCGAAGTTGAAAAAGCCTTCACTATCCATCGGAGTTGTCTGGAAGATAGAAACATTCAAGTGTTTGATATTTTCGTAGTACCAGCGAGGTAATTCCGAATACCGGAGCGGCGCATAGTAGCCGAACCCGGCAGCGATCGTTTTGCGCTCATAGCCAGACATATGCCAAGAATTCCACGTAAGATGTGCAGCAGGATTTTCAATCTTAAAAATTTCCAGTTGCCGCAAAACAACTCCGCCGCGGAAGTTTACACCTTCAAGTTCAGGCAAGCGGGCGGCGATCGCTTTATCAAAAGCAGCAGAGGTAGAGTTTCCCCAGCCGAAGTCAACCCAATCACCCGACTTTACAACCTGTGCAGCTTTTTCAGCTGAGGTCAGTTTTTGTTTATATAATGCGGTATAGTCCATCGAGAAACTCCTTATCGGTTATAAAATTTTTCTACTTTTTCCTTTTTAACAAAAGCGTTCATTCCCATTTTTTGGTCTTCCGTTGCAAAACATTGAGCAAATTCTTCCGTTTCAACAGCAACCGCCTTATCAATACTTACCTGCAATCCTCTATTGATGGCTGCTTTTGCTTTTTTTATCGCAAAGGGTGCTTTTTGGCAAATAACTTGCGCCATAGCGACCGTTTCCGCCATCAAATCCTCCGGCTTTGTCACCTTATTGACAAGCCCGATTGAGAACGCCTCGTCTGCCTTGACATGACGACCCGTATAGATAAGCTCTTTGGCGCGCCCTGCACCGATAAGCCGTGCAAGCCGCTGTGTACCGCCGAAACCGGGCGTAATACCCAAGCCTGCTTCAGGCTGTGCAAAGCGGGCTGTTTCCGAGGCAATACGGATATCGCATGCCATTGCAAGTTCACAGCCGCCGCCCAAAGCAAAACCATTGACGGCAGCAATGACCGGGCAATGGAAGTCTTCTATACGGAAAAATATTTTGTCCGCAAATTCTGCATACTGAGCAGCTTGTTTTGCATCCATATCTTTCATCTCTGAAATATCCGCTCCGGCAACAAAGCTTTTTCCACCCGCTCCGGTAAGAATAACCGCATAAATATTCTCTACCTTTTCAACTTCGTCCAAGGCTTTATTAAGATCCGCCAGTACTGCCGTGCTGAGCGCATTTAAAACCTCGGGCTTGTTAATGGTAACCGTTGCAATATGATCGTTTATTTGAACTAAAACTGTACTCATCTGTATTCTCCCCACTGTTTATTTTGAATAATCGTAGAAACCCTTGCCGGTTTTACGACCAAGCAGCCCGCCCCGCACCATCTTACGGATAAGCGTACAGCAGCGGTATTTACTGTCGCCGGTTTCGCGGTACAATACATCCATAATTGCCAATACAACATCCAATCCGATTAAATCGCCGAGTGCCAAAGGTCCCATCGGGTGATTTGCGCCAAGCTGCATAGCGGTATCAATATCCGCTGCAGAAGCAATTCCTTCCTGTAAAATACAAGCAGCCTCGTTAATCATCGGAATAAGGATTCTGTTGACAACGAATCCCGGTCCTTCCTGTACTTCTACCGGTGTTTTGTTCAAGCTCTTTGCCAACTCGATAATCGCATCTTTTACCTGTGCCGGTGTGTTAATACCCGAAATAATTTCTACCAGCTTCATGCGGTCTGCAGGATTAAAGAAGTGCATACCGATAACATGGTGTTTAATACCTTTTGCAATCTCCGTTATTGATAACGAAGAGGTATTGGTTGCAAAGATTGTTGCTTCTTTGCAAATGCCATCCAGCTCGGTAAACAGTTTTTTCTTTGCCTCGCTGGTTTCTAATATTGCTTCGATGACAACATCGCAATCTGCTAAATCTTTATACTCGCCTGTTTTTAAATGACTTTTGACAGAATCGGCAAAATCAGCGGTAATTTTTCCCTTACTCGCTAATTTATCGTAATTCGCAGCAATCTTATCGATGCCCGACTGTGCCCACTCAATTTTTACATCGCAAACAGTAACCTGATATCCGCTTGCGGCAAACGCTGTAGCAATTCCTTGCCCCATTGTGCCTGCGCCTACAACACCAATTTTGTTCATACGAAAACTCCTTATGAGCCTTTTTATATGTGTTATTCAAAATTGCTTGTGGGAACCTCTAAAAACCTCAAGCCTATTGGCTTGTTCTGTAAGGAAATGATTAAACCCATTCGATAACTGCGTTTTCGAATAGGTCGACGAGTTCTCAATCGCACAAATAGCACGATTGAAAACATCGCATTTCATGGTAACCTGTTCGGCAACGTAAGTTTCCGAACAGGTTTATTTATCATATCCGCTCAAGCGGATCGCGAATCAGTTTTTAGAGGTTTTCCTCAGATTCTTTTTGGATAACGTTTTCCGGCAACGCCGATACATACGAAGTAAAGCCTCTGCCGCACCACTTGTGCTGTTAAGAAGCTCTCCTTCATACCCATTTAGCATAACACAAAATATACCGAAGATAAAGCCTCATTCAGCTAAGAAAAATAGTACACAATCTTATATTCATGCGGAAGATTTACCTCCCCCGATGCACTGATCGGGGTTGTTAATTTAAAATTTTACACTAAAAGAAAGCAGCCGCAGTAAAGGGTATCTCTCAAAATTCGGTTAGATTTTAGGGTATTTCCCAAATACTTTTAGTGCGGCTGCTTTATAATATCGTTTAGCAGCTCAGTGCGGATTACCGCCGTTCCCGTGCGAAATGAATACCGGAAACATCAAGCTGCGGAACACCTTCTGGTAAGGAAATATCCGTTGCATTGATAGAATCAATAACAGCTTGAGCCATAGAATCAAGTTCATACCCCTTGTCCGGACTCATTGTTGAAGCGATAGTAATACGTTCATTGATAATTTCCATATCATCCATGTTCTTTTCAATGAATTCCTGAATAAGATCGCCCGACCGTACTGCCCATGAACCATTTTCTACAATAGCAATCTTCCTATTCTGTAAGTTCAAGAGCCGCATGTGATCCAAGAACTCGTGTACCGGCGGGAAAATATTCAAGTTGTATGTCGGAGAACAAATGATAATATGGCTGAACTTGAATGCTTCGGAAATAAGATACGACACATGGGTACTTGATGCATCGTACACTGAAACGTTCGTCATGCCTTTTTCAGCAAGTTTTGAAGCAAGTGCAAAAGCCGCTGATTCCGTATTTCCATAAATGGAGCCGTACACCAGTAACACACCTTTTTCTTCCGGCGTATAGGTTGCCCAGTGCAGATATTTGTCAAGGATGTAGGGGAAGTTATCTGCCTCCCATACCAAACCGTGCAGCGAACAGATATACTTAATCTTAGGCAAGAGATCGAGCTTGAGTACCTTACCTACCAAGTGCATAACTTCCGGACCATACTTACCGACGATATTCGTCAGATAGCGGCGTGCTTCATCCATCCAGTCGCGCGGATAGTTTACTTCTTTTGCAAAGAGCTTACCGTCAAGCGCGATAAAGGAACCGAAGGCATCTGCAGAGAAGAGCACTCCGTTGGTTACATCAAGGGTAACCATAACTTCCGGCCAGTGCACCATCGGCGCTTCAACAAAGGCGATAGTGTGATCTTCAAATGTGCGGGTATCCCCTTCTTTGACGGTATCCGTTTTGTAGTTATCTGGATCATAAGCGAACTGACGCATCAGCATAAAGCCCTTTTCAGTCGAAATGATCGTCGGCGCCCACTTATCCAACACAGTGGTAACAGAGGAAGAGTGATCGCATTCCATGTGGTTTACAACAAGGTAATCGACCTTATCGCGTCCGTATTTTTCCAGCAGATAAGTGATGTTTTCCATCAGCTGCGGGCAGGATGTCCATTCTGCCGTATCAAAAAGGATGGTACTCTTCTTATCAAAAAGAAGATACGCATTATAGCTCACTCCGAGGGGTATCGGGTGCATATTTTCAAACAATGTTAAACGGTGATCGTGTCCGCCGACCCACCATACATCTTTTGTAACTTCACGTACACTGTACATAATAAACTCCTTAAAATAGTAAACAAGCTGCTTTTACGCGGTATATTCCGTAACAGTATTCGACTGTTAATTGTTGCGGAATGTCAGCTTGATAAAGCGGTCTTTTGCTTCACCGCAGTCGGGGCAGGTAAATTCAGGGTCAAGATGCTCGAACAAAGTTTCCGGCGGAATATCAGCATCCTTATTTCCTTCTTCCGGCACATACTTATAACCGCAGCCCAAACAAACATACTGCGACCCGATCCGGGACGGACGCGGCACAGGAGCTTTCTTAATTTTCGGATAGGGGAAAGTCAGCTCTTCTTTTGCAACAGCATTTAATTCTTCAATCAACAGAGGGATAACTTCTTCCAAATCCCCGACAATACCGTAGTCGCAATGAGAAAAAATCGGAGCTTTTTTGCTTTTATTGATGGCGATGATACGCGAGGCATCCTTGATACCTTTTAAGTGCTGAATAGCTCCGGAAATACCGATTGCAAAATAGAGATTTCCTTTAAACTTCTGGCCGGACATACCGACATACCGCTGCACGGGAACATACTTTAAGGTTTCTGCTGCGGGACGTGATGAACCGATTGAGGCACCGGCAGCTTTTGCTAAATCTTCTATTAAATGCCATGTTTCCTTGTCTTTTACACCGCGACCGCCGGAAACACCGATGGGAGCCATTGCCATAACCGAATTGATATCCACATCTTTGTAAAACTTGAAACGTTCAACCTCAACCAACTGCTGAACCAGTTTATGAACCTTTTCTTTCATCGTATCACCGTCAGGAAAGATACGTTTGCGCATTCCGGTAATACCAATTTTCGGATCACCTTTTAATCGAGCTACTGCCATTTCATACTCCTCTCATTTCTCAAATTCATATTAGGGCATCTCTAAAAACTCGGCTAGCTTTTAGGGGTACCCACTCGCTGACAGGTATATCTACCGGATATCCGGCAGTACACCCGCAGCAAAACGGAAACCCGAACAAACAATTTGTTCAAGTTTCCGCTGTAAAGCGCTCAAGGCTGTCTTAAAAGTTAGCAACTTTTGAGACAGTCCAAATGCCGTTAATGCAGCACATCATGGAAACGGTGCTGCAATACACACAACACGTGCGAATCTCTAAAGACTTCCGCTTCTACAGATTCCTAACTAGCGGTTTGCCTTTCCTAGTTTACCCAGTATCTTAGATGCAATAACGAGGCGCTGGATTTCATTGGTGCCTTCGTAGATGGTGGTGATCTTTGCATCACGGTACATCTTTTCAACCGGCATACCCTTAATAAAGCCTGAACCGCCATGGATCTGCAATGCTGCATTCACCACTTCCAGTGCGATATCGGAAGCATAGAGCTTTGCAATAGCGGAATCGAGACCATAGTCTTCATGGTGCTCTTTCTTTTCTGCTGCTTTGTAGATCAAAAGCCGGGCTGCTTCAATCTTTGTCAGCATATCGGCAAGTTTAAATGCCAGATTCTGCTGTGCTCCGATCGGTTTTCCGAACTGTTCACGGCTGCGGGCATATTTTACCGCTTCTTCATAAGCGCCTTGGGCAATACCGAGCGCCTGACTTGCAATACCGATACGCCCGCCGTCGAGGGTTTTCATAGCAATCTTGAATCCTTCGCCTTCCTTACCGAGCAAGCGGTCATGCGGCAGTGTTACTTCATTGAAAATCAGCTCTGCAGTTGCAGAAGTACGAATACCGAGTTTGTCATAGTGTTCGCCGAACTCGAAGCCTGCATCGCCTTTTTCTACGATAAATGCACTGATTCCCTTGGTTCCGGGAACATCGGGATTTGCAGCAAACACAACGTAGGTATCCGCCTTAGGTGCATTGGTAATGAATATTTTTGAACCGTTCAGAATATAGTTGGAACCATCGTCAATATATTCGGTTTCTGTACCGCCGGCATCACTTCCTGCATTCGGTTCTGTAAGACCGAACGCACCGATCTTCTCGCCCTTTGCAAGCGGAATCAAATATTTCTGCTTTTGTGCTTCCGTACCGAATTCTGCAATCGGATACGAGCCAAGGGATGTATGCGCGGAACAGATAACACCGATACCGCCGTCTACGCGGGAGAGTTCTTCTACAACAATCGCATAGCTCATAACATCAAGCCCTGCACCGCCGTATTCTTTTGCATAAGGAATACCCATCCAGCCATGAGCGCCCATTTGTTTTACCTGCTCTTCCATCCACGCATCTTCAACAGAACCGCGGTCTTTTTCGAGCACGATCGGTTTCACTTCTTTCTCTGCCCATTCACGTACCTGCTTGCGCAAGGCTTCATGTGCTTCAGTTGTCTTGAATAACATTATATACCTCCTGACATTATTCATTTGGGATATCTAAACACACAGTGAGTTTTAGAAGATACCCCTTTATATGGTAGAAAACCTGGGGACGGCTCAAAACCGAGAGCGTTTTTGCCATCCTCGGCTACCCCTAGCGTTTTACGATAACGGCTGTTCCCTGACCGCCGCCGATACACAAGGATGCAAGTCCGATTTTTTTATCTGCCCGGATCATTTCATGGAGCAAGGTTACCAAGATACGGTTACCGGAAGCCCCAACCGGGTGACCGAGTGCGATTGCTCCGCCGTTGACATTCGTGCACTTGAGTAATTCATCGCGGTTTACTCCATGCTCTGCTACCAATTCGTGCACAACTCCGAGAGACTGTGCAGCAAAGGCTTCGTTCAGCTCTACCAGTTCCACATCGGAAAGTTTAATCGATGCGGATTTCAGTGCATTGCGGATTGCCGGTACCGGTCCTAAGCCCATAACCAGCGGATCTACACCGCCCTGCCCTATACCGATAATTTCTGCAATCGGCTTTAAGTTATATTTTGCAACCGCTGCTTCGCTTGCGATAAGAACAAACGATGCACCGTCGTTAATACCGGAAGCATTGCCGGCGGTTACCGTACCATCATTTTTGAATGCAGGACGGAGCTTTGCCAATTTTTCGAGGCTGGTGGTGCGGTTGGGGAATTCATCGGTATCAAAGACAATATCTTCTTTTTTGCCGTGAATAACAACCGGTACAATCTCATTTTTAAACTTACCGGCATCGATTGCTGCAATCGCTTTTTGCTGGGATGCAAAGGCGAAGGCATCCTGCTCTTCCCTGGTAATGCCGAAGCGGGCGGCGATATTTTCCGCGGTGATACCCATGTGAATATTTGCCCGTGCATCGGTTAAAGCATCATAGATCATGTGGTCTACCGCCTGCCAGTTACCCATTTTGTTACCGCTGCGGGTATTTGCCGGCACAAGATACGGAGCCATAGACATGGACTCTACCCCGCCTGCCACTACGATTTCGTTAAAACCGGACTGAATAGACATCACCGCTTCCATCACCGTGCGCAAGCCTGAACCGCACACCATATTTACGGAGTGTGCGCACACTGTTTCAGGAATACCGGCTTCCAACAAAATAGTCCGTCCGATATTTTGCCCCAACCCTGCACCAAGCACGTTTCCGCAGATCAGCTCTGAAACCTGATCGGGCTTTACCTTTGCATCTTCCAACAAGGCTTTCACCACTGCCGCGCCCATCTCCTTGGGCTGTACAGCAGATAATCCGCCGAGAAACTTACCAATAGCAGTGCGCTTTGCACTGACGATAAACGCTTTTGATCCTGTCATTTTTTGACCTCCTTACGCTCAGAAATAAGAGCCGCTGCAATAAACGCATAAAAGACATACGCCTTCAACAGTTTTACTCAAGCTTTCTTACGCTCTCTTTCTAAGCCCTATCACACATCATAGCACGGCTGAGAGCATCATACCAGAAAAATTTCCACTATTATTCTTTTTTATGGAGACCCGCTCTCTGCGTATAGTTCGAGCGGTATCCAATACTTTATTGTAAGGCAGGTTCAAAAGGTTTGTCAACTAAAAATTCGGAATTATTCCTAAAATTATTTTCAAGACGATTACGCAGCTTGGAAAAATGATCTTAACCAGATGATTTTACTTTACATAACATCAATGATTTTTGTATTTGACAGATGCTGTATTTGAATGTATACTTTTTAGTATAGGATAATTTTAGGAGGCCTTTATGGCAAAAGTTGAACTAAAAGGTATCGGCAAGATATACGATGGCGGTGTCCGTGCGGTAGAAAACGCCAATATCACTATTGAAGACCAAGAATTTGTAGTATTCGTCGGTCCTTCCGGATGCGGTAAGTCTACTACGCTCCGTATGGTTGCCGGTTTGGAAGAAATCAGCGAAGGTGATTTATATATTGATGGAGAGCGTATGAACGATGTTCCGCCGAAAGACCGGAATATTGCGATGGTTTTCCAGAACTACGCGCTCTATCCGCACATGACCGTGTATGATAATATGGCATTCGGCTTAAAAATCCGCAAGGTTGATAAGCAAGAAATTGAGCGCCGTGTACACGAAGCGGCACGCATCCTTGATATAGAAAAACTCCTTGACCGGAAGCCTAAAGCCCTTTCCGGCGGTCAGCGCCAGCGTGTTGCGGTAGGACGTGCTATTGTCCGTAACCCCAAGGTATTCTTATTTGACGAGCCGCTTTCCAACCTTGATGCTAAGCTCCGTGTTCAGATGCGTGCGGAAATTTCTGACCTGCATAACCGCTTAAAGGCAACGATGATTTATGTTACCCACGACCAAGTTGAAGCAATGACGATGGGCGATAAGATTGTTGTTATGAAAGACGGAAAGGTGCAGCAGATCGGCTCTCCGCTCTATCTTTACAATCACCCCATTAATAAATTTGTTGCAGGCTTTATTGGATCACCGCCCATGAACTTCTTAAGCGTGAAGGTTGTTGAAAAAGACGGAGGTATTATCGTTGATGAAGGTACCTTTGTCTTGCAGCCTACAGAAGAGCAGCAGCAACGATTACGCAAATATGCCGGTAAAAATGTTTTCTTCGGCATTCGTCCGGAAGATTTGCAGCTTGTGCCGGCAGATGACAATGCAAAGAATAGTATGCGGTTGAAGATTACTGTCAAAGAGCCGCTTGGTGCAGAAACCCACCTCTATTTGACTTCTAATAACCAGCAGGTTATTGCCCGCACCTTTAATGCTGTCGATGCAAATATCGGCGACTCACTGCACTTTGTACCGAATATGGAAAAGGCTCGCTTCTTTGATAACGAAACCGAAGCCAATATCTGTGAAGACGTGAAAAAGCAATAAGTAGAGCGCTATTGGTATGAATATCCCGCGGCGCAGCCAGTCGGGATATCCGGCAGCCTGAGCATATAATAAAAGGCTGCCTTTAACCTCTTTCTAATACTCTAGCGTGAGTGCTGTGAGGGGCTTTTGTTTTAAAGAAACCGTATGGAATAGAGCCGGCAGATTATTTAAAATCTGCTGCCATGCTAGCATGACTGCGAATCATTTGAGGTATGAGGCAATGCGGAAAATCAACATTTTTAGCATTGTGACGGTCTCATGCGCTGCTGTAAAACGCTGCGGAGCCCTAGGGTTAGCGATGGAAGCTGCGCCGAAGGCGTTCCGGAACGAAGTGAAGGAATGGAGCGGAAGCGGAACAGCGGACGTAGCGACCCGAATGGAGTGAGGGGAACCCCCGGAACAGCTGTTTTATATTCATAAAAGACATGACATTACGGTGAAAAAACTAAGGAAGGACAGACTGCGGCAATTTTAGATACGACCGGCTCGGGAAAAAGCCCGCTGAAGCATTTGCTTGACAGGCTGTGCGGCTATACCTCCGGGTCAATCACTTAAAAGCAGACTGCTTCCGGCATACACGGATGCATGCCGGAGGAATGTACACGGAAGTACATTTTTCATGATAGATAATCTTAGAAACGCAAAATTTTAAGCAACAACGTGGGAAACTTCAGAAACTTCGCTGATATAACCGGTGCGTAAGCACAGAGCAAACATATCGTTATCTAAAAATTCTTCACTGATTTTTTCATAGCCTTCTTTATCATGGCAAATACGGATGAAATAGCCTTTGTCTGTTTCATTGAGAATTGAAAAATACGAAACATCTCCGGGATTACTTTTTATTGAATACAATTTCATAAGTGACCTCCATAATCTTAATAAACGTTCTCGATCAGTGCGTTTGTATTAAGCTGCCAACCGTGTTACACCGTACAGCAAAACAACGTAATGCACTGAGCTGTTGTAACGCTCCCTTATAGTTTCGGCATAGGAAACAAGAGCTTTACCAAGAAGTCCTAAAAAAATTGCATACATTGCGGTATGTTCTGTAAAAAGGTCATTTCATGCAGCGCCCCGCCTATGCAAGAAGAAATAGCGGCGTACCAATCCGGCAGAGCTTATACGGAAGGGGTTCGGCGTAAAAAGGTTTCGATGGTTCGGATTGCTTCAATTGTTTGATCTTTTGTCACCGGCGACGCTTTCTGCAGTTTGTCTTTTAACAGTACTAAAGACCGTTCAACTATTTCCGGCTCATACTTTCCAATAGTACGGAAGATTTGCAGGGCATATTTCTGTACAAGGGCTTCGTCAGGATCATCGAGCAGCCGCTCAAATAAGCCGATGTACGGCTGAAAAACCGATGCCTTTGTACAGGCAATATTCTGACAAGCAGCCAGCATAGCTCCTCGTACCTTAGGATCGGAATCACAGTGCATTTGAAGGATATTGTCGAGTTGGTTTGATACTATTGTTATATTATGGCGGCCGGTATTTCCGAGAGCTAAAAGCGCTTGCTCCCGTATATCACTATTCTTATCTTTTAAGGCGGAAAAAGCACGGTCGATTAAGTGCCGAATAAGTTCAGAACGGTTCATACCGATATGTCCCATCGTTGCGTATGCCTGCGCAACAACCTTTTCGTTAGAACTTTGTAAACTGTTGGTTACAAAGTTTATATCTGTCGACGTAATACTATCAGGATTAGTACGTGCTGTGGTAGAAATTTCTTGTAACCGTTCAATATTCCTATTCATTTTGTTCCTCTATTTTGCTGTATGCTAGAATAGACCTGTTCAGAAGCGTAAGTTTTCTCATCAGATTTAATCTCTAAAACCCTCAGGAGTTAGGATTTTTCATCTACTCAATTAGAAGGATATATTATACTGCTAAAAAGAGAAAAATCAAGCGCTTGGAAGTCCTGCAGCACTTGCTCCGAATAATCCGGTATGCGTCCCCGTTTTACCCGCTCCATTGCTTGCTCCCACAGCAGCAATGATGCTGAATCCAACTGAGTTTCTTCACATAACACCATACTGCGGTATGGCTGTTTATGCAACTGGATGTTTCCATACATAGCATGATTTTGCAATTTCCAGTTCCGATGAATGTAATCGCGAACCTGCATATATACCTCATCCCGTGTTTCGCAGAAGACGAGTAGTATAGGAGAAACTGTTTCTCCGGCACTCTCCTGCTGCGGATACTGCGAGCGGATATACTCGGCAGTTTTAGGATTATTTGTAATAACAACAAGTTTCATGTTCTATACTCCTTATCTCTATCTCGGCTGAAAGTAAGCCGCTGTTTCCATAATATGGTCCAGTTCATCTTCTGTATCACACACAAGCGAAGCTGCATAGTAGAGCGCTATCGCAGTTTCTACCGTAAGCATCCCTATCGGAATTATGCCTCCGTTATGCACGGGATGTTTTTGATTCTCTCCTACAAAGCCGGTCTCCCCCTCTTGCCGGAAAGTAGTATAAAATCGGCATTGCTGTTTTTTGCCCCGTTTCAAAAATTCTTTTAGAAAAGAAGGATATTCCTCTGCAGGCATCGGTTCATTTTCGTGCAATTCTAAAAAGAAGGTATGGATATCATTTTTTAAAAGGGGAAGGAGGTATGATTGCGGTATCCCCGGGTAGGTTTTAATCAAAAACATACGCTCAGCAGCCTCGCTGAGAAGACTTTCAAAAACGAGCCGGTCGCTTCCTTTATAATCGGTCAGCAATCCTTCATCGTGAAAAAGAGGCTGCTTCATATTCCAATTTGTCAAGCTGCTTTGCCGACTGCTGCTCCCACTTTCGTACTTTAAATTGAGCGGAGACAGCACAAGTCCATTACTCAAAACATAGATGCCGCGATCTTTTTGTGCAGCAAGCCGGATTGCTTCATTGAGCGTGCACTGCATACCCTCAGTGTCCGGTACAGCAACAGAAGCCGTGAGGACAATCGGAATAGGAGAATCGGCAAAGAGCCAATACAGAAGCGGTGCGGTATACACAAGGTGCGCGGCTTCGTACAGCACTACCAGCCCTTGAGCTGTTCCCGAGGCAATTTTACCGCATATCGTATGAATCAGCCGTGCCCAGCATTCGGGATTTAAGACTTCTCGCGAGAGTCCGCCCGAAGGGAGCTGTTCAACACAAACACGGCATTCCGTTTTATCAGTTTCTATCAATTTGGAAAAAGCGGAACTTTTTTCCGTATTCTGCTGAGTCTCCGGCTTATCGGTAAGAGCAGTTGCAAGATTCCCCATAGCAATAACGTAGATGATATTGATCGGCAATTCTTCTTTTATGATGTGTTTTACCAGCTCTTGATCCGCAAATCCGCCGGTTTTTTTCATAACAGCCCCGCATAGGATATCCAGATACCTCAGTGCTCCGGCTTTCAGCTGTGCCGCCTCTTTGGGATATTGAGCGAGAGCTTCCCGTACCAGTGTCTGCAAGGTAGTATAATCGGATATTTTTGTCCATTCTTCTTGTGCAAGTATTGCAGCAGGGTCGGCATCCTCTACAATTATTCTATAAAGCAATTTACGGAGTATCGTATGATTGATTGTTCCCTTTTGAAAAATACTCAAAAGCTGCGCATAGTGGTCAGGCAGCAGCGGCACTTTGCTAATCGTTTTATTTTCCCGCTTTAACAGTACCGCAATATCCGAGAGGATTCCTCTCGCAGCTGCCTTTGGGTCTATCCCTAATGCTACGACAGAATCGAAAAATGCTGCCAGCTGAGCATCGCCACACAGAGTTTTAGCAGCCGGTACGGATAGTCCAAAGGATTGAACATAACGCAGCTTCCGTGCATGCTGATTTTCGGGGGCATTTTTCAGCACTGCCCGGAGGAGGGATTGAGGGGCTGTATAAAAATACTTTTCCTTTACGGGGGCAACTTGTATGCAATCAATAAACTCTCGTGCTTGATACGGTTCCGTGCGTTCAAGCCGGGCATTCCAGATGCGGCTTTCCGAGGTTAGCGTTTCTCCTTGTTTGAGCAACTCTTCTTGCCGCCGCAGATCTTCGTTCACCGCTTTCCGCACAAAATTAAAAGAGTTAAGATTCCGCAGCTTGACATAATGCTGCGGCACAGCGGGTATCTCGGTTGATGCAGTATAGGCATTGCAGCGTATCTTGTGGCTCGTATCAGAATCGGTTAAAAGACCGATATACCGCATACGGCTGCTCAGCTCCGTTAGAAACATTTCTGCCTCTTCTCCGAGCTCTATATTATTACCGGTACGGATTCTAATGCTCGGCATACCGGCGGTGCTGTAATCCATAAAAGCTGTTCCATCTGCGTGAATAAGCCGCCCGGCATCCTCTTCAATGCGTATTTCTACAATTTCTATTTGCTTTCTATGTTTATGAAATTCAATATCAAGCGCTCCCTGTTCTGCAATTTTGACGGATGCACCGGATAAATGGTATTCTGATGGTAAAACAGGCATACCTGACGGATATTCATAGGGTGTTGTTTCAATAAGCTTACAGCCGAGGCTCTGCGCAAGCCGATAGGCATCTTGGGCAGCACGTTTTTTCAGTACCGGGGGCATACCATCCATCCGCATACAAATCGGACAACACTCAGCTGATGTACCGGTTTTACAGCAGCAGAATGCTTTTTCATCCGATACAATTAAAACACGGATTTCAAGAAACACAAATGATTGATACAAGAAGCCCTCCCTATAGACCCTTTAGTAAATAGGCACCGATTATACACCAAAACAGAAAAGGGTGATAGCATTTTTTACCTGTTCTGCAGGAAATAATAGTTTACAAATTATAATTTTATGATATTATTATTACTGAGGGTATTCGGAAAAATCTTTTGTTTAATTGTTTGTCCGAATACCAAAAAAATCGGGAAGCGCTATATTTGAATAAAACTCAAAATATATGCTTCAATATACGAATAATCTTACAATTTCATTAAAAAAGAGGTGTAGAATTTATATGGATAAGAAAAACACCCCCCCCCCCCCCCCCCGCATCTTTTAAAAATATACAGACCTTTGCGCTGTCACTTCATAAAAATAGTCCTCATTGTATCAAAATATCCATAAATAGACGAAGAAATATTAACACCGGATAATTTCTTTTTGTTACCAAACAAATCCAAGCCCTCTATTTCGATTTCATACCAGCGATAGGGTTTTCCAAATAACACTCCCTATATACGCAGACGTATATTTTTCAATAGATGTCTTATGGATTGAGACTGGTCAATCTAAAAATACAGAATAGAGCATCTTTAAAAGCTTAGGTATAATTTTTAGAGATGCCCGGCGAGTTTTCCATAAGTTTTAATACGTTAATAACTTATGAAAAACATGGAGTTCTTAGAGACCCCCTAAACAATTCTTTTGAAGAAAGAAGAGGTCATAGGGGAGGAAAGGAGGTTTACCATGAAAAAGCGTTTTTCTCTTCGCTACAAATTGATCACCATTTTCAGTCTTTTGATTGCTGCAGCATCGCTTGTTGAGATTGTCCTTGCAGTTCAAACTGCCCGTAAAGCGGTCATTGAAAAGATTGAAACACATCTTATCGATAAAGCGCAGGATACTGCAGAGGTTATTGACGGACGGGTTATGGCATTTTGGCAGTTTCTTGAAGGTATCTCCCGTATGCCGGCGTTCCGCAATACAGAAATGTCCTATACGGAAAAAAGCCGATTATTGGATAAAGAAGCTGCTTTTAACGATGAAATTCTCGACTTAAACATCGCCGATAGAAACGGCATACTCTATACCAGCGACGGCAAATCAACGAATATTTCTCATCTTGCATGGTACAAAGACTCTAACGGTGGGCAGCGGTATTTTGCAGAGCCGTTCATGTCGCCTGTTCTACATAAACTGGTTCAAGCCATCATCGTTCCCGTTATGGACGACAATAACAATCACATTGCTTCTTTAGTTGCGCTCATTCCGGGGCTATGGCTTACCAACCGTGTAGACGATATTCGCGTAGGAGAAACCGGCTACTGCTACGTTTTATCGAAGAAAGGCGTTGATATTGCTGATAAAGCGATCGATTGGGTAGAAAATATGAGAAGCTCGATAGAAGCGGCTAAAACGGATGCAAGTCTTCAAACCGTTGCAGACTTTGATAGCAAAGCTATCGCTTCATCAGATTCCGGTACGGGAAAATTCGTGTATCAATCACTTAACTATCTGGCGTCGTATGCAACAATGAAAACAACTGGCTGGACAGCCGTAATTATGGTTCCCTCCGACGAATTTATGGGAACAGTACGCACACTCCGTACATCTATGACATTGATAGGCGCCGTTATTTTACTGGCGGCAGTTCTTGTCGTCTATTTTGTTGCCCGCACTATCATTAAACCGATCCAAACGGTGGTTTCGGCGTTGCAGAATATCGCACAAGGAGACGGGGATTTGACGGTCCGTCTACCGGTACATGGCAATGATGAAATTACCGATATGGCTGAATACTTCAATGAAACACTCGAAAAAATCGGATCTTCTATCAGGCAGGTTGGTGTCAATAGTGACGCAATGGAAGAAATCGGAAATGAACTTGCCTCCAATATGACAGAAACAGCCAGCGCTGTGCATCAGATAAGCGCCAACATCGACGGGGTAAAACAGCAGGCGATGACGCAAGCGGCAAGCGTTACTGAAACAGCGGCTACTATCGAAGAGATTGTTCGTACCATTAAACAGCTCAATAACAGCATTGAAACGCAGGCGGCAAGTGTCGCTCAGTCTTCCTCTTCCGTAGAGGAGATGGTTGCGAATATTGCCTCTATCGGGCAGACACTCGACAAAGCCGATGATGCCGTGAAAGAACTCACCGCAGCTACCGGCGACGGCAAAGCCACGCTTGTTACCTCAAATACGGTAACGCAAAAGATTGCCGAAGAATCCGGCTCATTAATGGAAGCGTCAAACGTTATTCAGCATATCGCTTCGCAAACGAATTTGCTTGCGATGAATGCTGCTATCGAAGCTGCTCATGCAGGGGAAGCGGGGAAAGGCTTTGCCGTTGTTGCGGACGAAATACGTAAACTCGCGGAGGAGTCTTCTACGCAGGGCAAGACCATCACCGCAACGCTGAAAACCTTATCGGGAGAAATTGAAACGCTTTCCGCTTCTTCCAAAACAGTAGAGGAAAAGTTTAATGCAATCTTCACCCTTGCCGAGCAGGTTAAGGATATGAGTAACCGGCTTACCGAAGCGATGCAGGAGCAGGAAAACGGCAATAAGGAAGTATTGATTGCGATTAAAAGCATCAACACGGTAACAACGGAAGTACAAGCCGGTTCGGAAGAAATGTTGAAAGGCGGAGAAGGCGTTGCAGCGGAGATGCAAAAGCTCGACAGTCTTACCCGCGTTATCACTGACAGCATGAACGAGATGGCTTCCGGCGCGGTGCAGATCAACAACGCCGTACAGGAAGTCAACGAGATTACGCAAAAGAATAAACGGAGTATTGAGGCATTGGCACAGGAGGTAAGCAAGTTTAAGGTCTAATTGGTATAGATAGAGGAACGCCTTTCTTTTTTTTCGATAAAAAAAGAAAGGCGTTCCTCTACGTTCCCATCCAAAGAAAAACTACGACTTAGGGTTCTGCCCTAAGAACCCACCCTGGTTCCAAAGCATGGTTCTGAAAGGGTCAGCTGAACGATGAAGCTTTTTACGCTAACTGAGTTTCAAAAGCGACAAGGAAGCCGCTCGTACTAACCAGCAGAGAGTTTTGCGTTTACTCAAAAACGTAACCAACTTATAAGACATCCCCACTGTCAAAACTATGCATTCATTACCGGTCTTTTTCACGCAGAGGACAAAAAACTTAATGCATAATTTTAATTCATTTTTCCTTTCTTTGCGGCGCTTTTAATTATGATAAATCTCTAATGTGTTTACTTTGCACCTTTTTCCGCTACGGTTAATATTTTTCTTGCGGGTTCCTTTTTCCTGTGATATAATTAAGTATCTTTGGAAGTACGATGAGTTTTAAGCTATTCAAGTAAATAGCGTGAAAGACAAGTTTTTGGCCACTATTTTTAGATGAATTGTAATAAAAACACTGCTTTATAGCAAAAAAGAGGTTAACAATGAAAACACCCCCTCCCCCCAGCAAATATTCTTCGAACAAAGGAAACCCTACTATGAAAAAAAGAAGTATCGGTAGAAAACTCATCTTAATTACCTCGCTCGTATTTGCGGTTATGTTCGCAGGAAAAGGTATCTATGACGGTTTAGCGGATTACCGGGTATCAATAGACAAAAATAATGAAATCATACGGAACCAAAACGACAGTATCACCCATGATCTTGAAGCTATTTTTGCCGAAGTCGGGCAATCGGCACGGGATATGGTGTCGCTCATAAAAGCGGAGCTTGAACTGCCGATTGAACAAAGAAGTAGAGATCGGCTATTGCAGTATTCAAAAACCATTTTGGCGGAAAACAGTACGCTTGAAGCCTTCGGTATTCTTTTTGAACCGAACACCTTTGATGGAAAAGATACTGATTTTGACGGCATCCCCCTCTATAGAACCCATGGGCGGTTTATTACCTACACACATAAAACATCGGCAGGAATTGTTATAGATGGCGTTGACGATCCTGCGAATGAATATTGGTACTATGAACCGATACGGCAGAAACAGCCTGTCTTATGCCCTCCATATCAGTATGAAGCGAATATCGTTACAACCCTCGCTATTCCGATTATCTATCACGGAAGAGTTTTAGGCGCACTGAATGCCGATATAAATGTTACCTTTATACAAAAAAAATTAGCTGAAATACCGGGAACATCGAAAGAAAATTTTAAGATTTTATGTGCAGACGATGGAAGTGTTATTGCTAACGGGGCTGATGCTTCAAAAGTGATGACTAATCAGCTTGAAGTAAGTCCTGACTTTAAAACCTTTTTTGAGGTCACGGAACGAGGCGAGAAAAAAGACTATACAACATTTTCTCGCATTTCAGGCTTACTGTCTACCGTACAATTCAGTCCTGTTACCATCAAAGGCGTAGATACAAAATGGACATTTATTTCGGTTATATCCATTCATTTATCTACCAAAAATGTCATGCGGACGGTTATTGTCAATATGCTGCAGTATGCAATTGCACTCATTTTGATGGTCGGCTTGCTGTTCATACTAGTGCGCAATATGGTATCAAAACCGCTGCAGCGAACTAGTAATGCGTTGAGGGAAATTGCCGAAGGGGAAGGCGATCTCCGCGTACGGCTCCCGCTTACCGGCAATGATGAGATTACGGAATTGTCCGGTTATTTTAACGATACCATGCAAAAAATTGAGCACACCATCCAAACAATCGGCGGTAATACACAGGTTATGCGGGATATAGGTAGGAATCTTGATGCCAATATGATGGAAACCGCAGGTGCAATTAATGAAATTCACGCAAACATCAATGAAGTAAAACAGCAGGCTGCTCACCAAGCAAAGAGCGTTACCGATACGGCAGCAACGGTCGAAGAGATGGCCGACACTATTCAGCGGCTGGCGCAGCGCATTGAGCAGCAGGCAGAACGGGTGAGTCAGTCATCAGGTTCTGCAGAGGAAATGGCAAAAAATATTGCGGCTATTACACAATCGCTTGCCGATAGTACCGCCGTTATTTCTCAACTTGTCCAAGCAACCGGAGACGGTAAAGAAACGCTTTTAGCTACCAATAGCGGAATACAAAAGATTATGGAAAGCTCCGGCGGTCTTATGGAAGCATCGAATATCATTCAAAATATTGCAAGTCAAACGAACCTCTTGGCAATGAATGCAGCAATCGAAGCCGCGCATGCCGGTGAAGCGGGAAAAGGTTTTGCTGTTGTCGCCGATGAAATCCGTAAACTTGCTGAGGAATCGAGCGCGCAAGGAAAAATGATTACCACAACACTGAAAAACCTAGGGCTGGAGATTGAAAATCTTTCTTCCTCTTCAAAAGCGGTAGAAGGTAAATTCAATGTCATTTTTGATGCGGCGGGTCAAGTAAACAGTATCGCTTCATATCTAACGAAAACACTGAAACAGCAGGAAGATTCAAGTAATGCGGTACTAGCTGTTATCAAGGATGTTAATACTGTTACGCTTGAAGTGCAAGAAGACTCGGCGATGATGTTCAAGGGAAGCCAAGAAATTGCACGGGAGATGCACAAATTGGATGATTTGACAAAGGCTATTTCGGTAAGTATGACTGAAATGGCAAATGGCGCTACAAAGATAAATAATGCCGTTAGCGATATAACCCAACTGACCAGAAAAAATAAAGAAAGTATTGAAGGGCTTTCCGATGAGGTACGTCAGTTTAAGGTTGGAACCGGTGATTAAAAAATAGAATAGTTAATTAAAGAATATACGCTGAATCAACACCCCCGGTGCTTGGCGTCGGGGATGTTGATTTTGTTCACCTGTTGCATTTTAATTCAGAAAAAGTCTGCTGCCGCCGGCGGAATGTCAACAACTCACATTTACACCTTGAACTGTCCAACTTCACTTGCAAGATTCTCAATACTTCGCTTATTCTTCTGCGTAATCTCGTTGACTTCCTGCACAGCGTTGTTAATCTGCACAGCTCCCGATGCCATCTCATTCATACTTTCGGTGATAACACGGGTAAGATTACCGAGCTTACGCATTTCGGATGCCACCCCTTCGCCCCCTTTCAGCATTTCTTCAGAACCGGACTCTACTTCTGTTGTTACTGTGCTGATACTTCTAATAGCCGCTAATACTTCTTTACTGCCATGCTCCTGCTCGCGCATTGCTTCAGTCAGCCGGTTACTCATTTCTTTTACCTGTTCAGCAAGAGCGAAAATCGCATTGAACTTTTCTTCGACGGTTTTAGAAGAAGCGGAGAGTGTTTCAATTTCTCCACTCAAAGTTTTAAGCGTTGCAGTGATGGTCTTGCCCTGCGTTGCAGAATCCTCTGCCAGCTTTCTAATTTCGTCTGCAACGACGGCAAACCCTTTCCCTGCTTCCCCCGCGTGGGCAGCTTCTATCGCGGCGTTCATCGCGAGCAAGTTCGTTTGTGAAGCAATATGCTGAATAACGCTGGATGCCTCCATCAGCGAACCTGATTCTTCGGCGATTTTCTGCGTTACGGTATTGGAGGTAACAAGCGCGGCTTTGCCATCGCCGGTTGCATTTGTGAGACTTCTGATGGTATCACCGGTTTTGCCAAGTGTCTGCCCGATGGAGGCAATATTCGCAACCATCTCTTCTACGGAAGAAGAAGATTGTGCAACGCTTGCGGACTGTGTTTCGATACTGGTATTCAACTGCTTAATAGTGCGGACAATTTCTTCGACAGTCGCAGCGGTTTCGGTAACGCTCGCAGCTTGACTCATCACCTGCTGCTTAACTCCGTCGATATTAGCGCTGATTTCATTTACTGCGCCGGCAGTTTCCGTCATATTGCTCGCAAGCTCATTACCGATTGCTTCCATTGTTGTGGAACTCATGCCTACCTGCTGAATGGAAGCAGCGATTTTCGCAATTGTTTCGTTAAAATATTCGGATAAATCCGCTATTTCATCATTGCCGGTAACAGGCAGGCGAACCGTTAAGTCACCATCACCTTGCGCAATATTTTGCAAAGCCAATACGACAGTTTGAATAGGAGCAGTTATTGAGCGGGCAACAAAATAAACTATAAGAAGAGCTGTGAGCAAAACAATCAGACCGGTAATATATAATGACCAGCGTAGCGTGTTAACATCTTCCATAACTTCATCGTATGGAGCAGAAATAATCAGTTTATTCACAGCAATTTTAGCATTGGAGGCAATGTAACGTTTTCCATTGTAATCGTAAACACCTATCGTATTCTTTTCTTCATGCAAAATTGATTCGATGAATGCTCCATACGATTTATATACACTGTCATGCTTACTGCTTTCAATAGCGTTAAATTGCTGTTTTACCAAGTCGAAGTTTCTATGAGCGATCACTGTACCTGTAGGATCAACAATATGGCAATATCCGGTTTTGCTGATCACGATATCGGTAATTTGCTCGGAAAGCCATTCTGCAGGAATACTGGCTGCAAGCACGCCTTTTATTGCCCGGTCATTACCGTATACCGGCACAGCAAAAGCAATAACAAGCGCATTGTCGATCCGTGAAATAAATGGAGCGGTTAAAAACTTACCGCCTTTTATCGTTACTTGAAAATAAAGGCGGTCTTTTAGAGAAACGATCTTACCTCCCTGCATATGCCAATTACCTTCCGGATCGATCAGATACATGTTGGTTATATTGGTATGCAACGCAGCCTCTTGTTTCAATAATGCAAATTTTTCATGGTACGAAGCCTCATCATCGGCAAGAAGCGGCATACGGGCAATCCCGTCAAGAAATTGAAAAAAAGCGGTAACTCGTCCTTCAATAATTTCCGCAACATCGCCTGCCTTATCCATAAGATGTGTTTCGATCTTTTCTGTTACTGCTTTACGAGCAGTTCTAACGGCAAGTAGACCTTCAACAAGAGATGCTATCGCAATTAATAGCCCGAAGATAAGAATAAGTTTGAAGCGAAGAGAAAAGCGTTTTTTCATTGTAAGCCTCCTTGTGTAATATATCCTAACGGACATACTGCCCGTTACGCCTAAAGGGAACACCCTTTGAAATCCACTACTTCTGAAGAGGATGAACCAGACCATTATAGAAGTAATTGGGATTCTCTTTTGTGCATATTGCGTATTACGTTTCATCGTCTTTGTTAGTTTAAACAGAGCATGGACGAAGAAAAAACAAATTATAAATTGAGCACTTTAAATTACATATTGAGGAAAGAATGGTTTTTATGTGAATTTACCGTAAATACCGCCTAAAAGCGGTATCCAGCGGTAAAATCAGTACGAGACCAATTATAACACAGAAAAGAAAAAGCTGCAAGAAATAAAACTAAAACGGCAGGGCATATCGTTGATGGGTTAAGGATTTTAAAAAACACCACGGGTGATACCGGCTTTAACAGAATCGATATTTCACATTTACGAGACACTCGTCGGGGACGTCCCAAAAGCAGGTTATCTTCGGAACATCCACATGATACGGCAATGCAGATGCCCCCATATTTGCAAAAGAGGTTTAGTTGGTACCCATACTCATCGTCTCCGGCAAAGTACTGCCTCCATCTATGACGATTTGCGCTCCGGTGATATAGCTCGCCTCATCGCTTGCCAAAAAGGCAGTGAGTTCACCGACTTCCACCGGCTGTGCAAGCCGCCCCATCGGTACGCCGAGGGCTATATCGCGAATTGCTTTTTCAGGATCGGCAGGATTCGATTCTGCAGCCATACCCTCCACCATTGGCGTACGCGCATAGCCAAGCTGCGTACAGTTTACCCGGATATTCCGTGCCGCATACTCTACCGCTAAGCATTTCGTCAAACCGACTAATGCCGCTTTTGTAGTCGCGTACGCAGCTTCTCCCGCATCGGCTACAATGTCACCAGTAACCGATGAAGCAATGACAATACTGCCGCTGTGTTGCTGCAGCATATATGGAATAACAGCCTTGCAGGTATTCCATGCACCTTTGATATTCACATTAATATGAAAATCAAACATCTCATCGGTCATCTGCTCAAATGGAGCCAACTGACACACCCCTGCATTACAGCATGCAATATGCACCGCTCCGAACGTATCAACGGTCTTTTTTACAGCCTCTTCTACCTGTTCCCGATTAGAAACATCTGCAATCGCCGTGATGATCTGTGCGTTGTATTGCTTGCGCAGCCTTTCCGCCGTTTCTTCGACCCGTGCGGAACGGTTTATCATACAAATCTTTGCACCGTGTTTCACAAAGGCTTCCGCAATACCGGCACCAAGTCCTACTGCTGCTCCGGTAATAACAGCTACTTTACCATCTAATTTTCCCATATTTACCTCCGTTATATTAAACCTGTTCGAAAATGAAGTTATCGAACATATCTATTATCCGGTTTTATGAAAATCCCTCTAAAAACCAGCAAACCTTGGGCTTGATATAGAAGAACATACACCATATCTGCGGAAGATAATTGCGAATGAGTTTTTAGCGGCGCTTAATTATACATGAAAGCAAAAAAGTATGATAGCAGGTTTTGTATCTTGTCAAGACATTCTGCATTAGATGCTTCGTTTTTATTTCAACATCATTTATTCGTGCGGAGAGTATTCAAACCTCTGCACAAATCGGGCTTTAGAGCTTCTCAAACATAATTTCAACGGTTTTACCGTTTAGCTGTGCCGAAAATTTCCGATACTGTAACTGAGGGAAGCGTCGAACCCTTTCCCCCATCTTCTTACCCTCCTACCCGGCGCTTCCCTTTCTTTTATCTTCGCCGAACGAGATGGCGAAGCCTATCCCTCAATGAAGTATGAGATTGCATTTTGGTAGTGCGTGAATCCTGCAAAGTCTTTTGGATTTCTTCCAGTTTTTGATAAAAGGCACGGTATTTTTGCTGTGCATCTTCCATCGAAATACGGCAGAATTGAACAGTATCTTTTGATGCCATTTGGGCTAATTTGATAATGTCTTCTTTAATGACCGTACCGATTTTTGCATATCCGCCGGTTGTTTGCCGATCTGCCATGAGGATGATGGGCTTGCCGTCCGCCGGAACTTGGATGGAGCCGATAACCGCCGCATCGGAGATAATATCCGCCTTTGTTTTATGCACAACGGCTGCTCCGTCAAGACGGATTCCCATACGGTCGGCATTTGCCGTAATTGTGTACGGCTGCCGGAAGAAATCAGCGATTCCTTGTTCGGTAAAGTAATCGTCTTGCGGGCCGAGGCATACGGATATATCATTGCTGTGCGGGTACACCGGAATAAACCGGGCAGGCAGCCGTTGCGGGACGGAACCATGCCTGACACAAATAGCAAGTTCATCTCCTGCTTGCAGCATTCTGCCTTGAAAACCGCCGATTTTCGATTTCATCAATGTAGACTTACTGCCGTTCACGGGCGGTACATCAATGGAACCTGCAAATGCGATATAGGCGCGGACTCCGCTCTTTACACTGCCGAAACTCAGCACATCGTCTTTTGTAACCGTAAAACTTTCCCAAACCGGCACCGGTGTACCGTTCAACTTGGGGCTTACATCCGCACCGGCAATGCCGATCAGCATCTCTTCCTGAAACGCGAGGGTTGGACCGAGATAGGTAATTTCGAGTACCGCTTCATTCCGCTCGTTTCCCACGAGAAAATTTGCAACCGAAGCGGCGAATTCATCCATAACGCCGGCAACCGGAATGCCGAATTTTTGATACCCAATTCTGCCGAGGTCTTGAATGGTTGTACAGACTCCCGGTCTTATCACTTTTATACTACACTTCATGCAAATCACCTCGTTTTATTGTTTGCATACTAACCTGATACGTTCCCTTCTCAACGCTTTCTGCGATTGCCGCATATTCTTCCGGTGTAACGGAACGGTACCGGATATAATCGCCGGCTTGAATAAACACCGGAGGATTTTTATCGGCAGCATAGAGCTTGAGCGGTGTCCGTCCGATAATTTGCCATCCGCCCGGCGACAAAGAGGGATAGATACCGGTTTGTGTTCCCGCAATACCGACGGAACCCGGCTGAATTTGCAGGCGCGGTGTTTTTAAACGCGGCGTTGCAAGTGATTCATCCATACCGCCCAAATAGGTAAAGCCGGGGATAAAACCCAACATATACACGAGGTAATCGACGCTGGTATGGCGTTTGATCACTTCTTCTTTCGGCAGCTTGGTATGCTCTGAGACAAAATCGATATCGGGACCGTATTCCCCGCCGTAGAGCGTTGGAATTTCGATCAGCGTAACCGTATCGCTTTCGCTGCCGCTTCCTTCTATATTGAGCTGTTGCAGCCGTGCTGTTATATCGGAAAATGTCCAGCGCAGCGGATCATACTGTAACAGAATAGACCGATACGTCGGCACTATTTCTACAATGCCTTCAATGCGCTGTTTTTCAATTTCTAAAATCGTTTTCCGAATCTTTGCGTTGATTTCTTTT
Source organism: Treponema sp. (assembly GCF_052169735.1). Lineage (GTDB taxonomy): Bacteria > Spirochaetota > Spirochaetia > Treponematales > Treponemataceae > Treponema. The sequence goes on along the minus strand of NZ_JBQNBW010000011.1, from coordinate 22,382 downwards.
GAAATCTCATTTCCGAACTCAATCGTAATTGCCGTTTCCCCGCAGGGAAGATACTTTATTTCCGAATACGTACATTCCTCCCATAAAAAGTCAAGAAGAAAGTATCAACTTTCGATTGACTTTTTAGGCACGTTCGCAACGAAGTGAGAACGTGCAGATGATATACAAGTTTGCGCCTGAGCAAACTTGAGTAAATAAAAGCCGTGCCATTTGTACGGCTTTTATTTTACACGCCTTATTGATTTGTACGGAGGGGTTAATACCCTCCGTCCTCGGCAACGCTCTGCGTCTTTCTACGCAAACAATTTCAGCAGTTGCTTTAAAGAAAGAATACCGATATATGCCGTCAAAAGCGTTACTATCCAGCCTAGCACAAAAAGAATAGTGGAATGCTTATAATTGCCGACGATCTTTGTTTTCTTGCTTGCAATAAGGATCGTTGCCAAGGTAACAGGCAAGATCAGTCCGTTCAAAGAACCTGCAAGAATGAGCAGTGTTGCGGGTCTTCCGATAAAGATAAAAATCAAGGTTGAAGCAACAATAAAGCCGATAATAAAGAGATTTTCCTTTGCTTTTACCGGTGCAAAGAGCGTTTTTAAGAAAGAAACACTCGTATATGCCGCTCCTACAACGGATGTTATTGCTGCAGCAAAGAATACAATACCGAATATCTTATACCCTACCGTGCCCGCGGCAATCTTGAACGCATCGGCAGCAGGATTACCCTTATCCAATGTGCTGCCGGCGCTTACCACACCGAGAACCGCTAAAAAGAGGAAAATACGGACGATTGAAGCAACTCCGATCCCTAAAAAGGCGGATTTATTCACTTTGCTTAAATTCTCTTCTCCGACAATTCCTGCATCGATTAAACGATGTCCGCCTGAAAAGATGATATATCCGCCGACGGTACCGCCGATAAGGGTGATAATAGCCATAATGGACAGGGTACTCGGCATTACGGCTTCTTTGAGCGCTTGTCCTACCGGCGGATGGGTGGTAAAGGTTACATAGCCGATAAGTAGAATCATTAAAGCACCGAGTATCTGCGTTAATTTATCCATCAATTTGGAAGCTGATTTTACCGAGAAGACCAGAATTCCGATTGCCCCGCCGATGCAGGCTGCCAATTTGAGGTCTATGCCGAATAAGACATTGAGTCCCAATGCAGCGCCGCCTATGTTACCGATATTAAACGCCAAGCCGCCTAAGCAAATCAGAAAGGTGATAAAGTATCCAAGACCGGGCAGTACCGCATTCGCAACATCCTGTCCCCGCATTTTTGAAACGGCAAGCACCCGCCATACATTGAGTTGTGCAACCAAAGACATCAGCAAAGAGACGATAATGACAAAGGCAAAAGACGCTTTTAAATCCTGCGTAAATTGGGCTGTTTGTGTCATAAATCCGGGGCCGATTGCCGAAGTTGCCATTAAAAAGGCTGCCCCCAACAAAACTGAAATAGTATTCTTTTCTTTCATGTTGATACTCCTCATACTTTTGAGCATCTCCAAAAACTTACGGTTTTTAGAGATGCTTTCGTGGGCATTGCTTAAAACTTTGGTCTTTAGAAATGCCCTGCTTTCCTACTTTATCCATTTTACGAGGGGCTGTACCTCGATACCTGAAGCTATCAGTGCTTGTTTTATTCGTGCCGTAAACTCGATTGCTTTCGGGTTATCACCGTGTACGCAAATCGAATCTGCATTGATCGAAATTTCTTCGCCGCTTACCGCTGTTACCTTTTTCTCTTTCACCATTTTGATAACACGTGCAATCGCAGCATCAGGATCCTTTACAAATGCACCGGGTAATTTCCTGTTCACCAAGCTGCCGTCGGCATTGTACCCGCGGTCGGCGAATACTTCTTCCGCAACCTTTAAGCCCCGTCGCTTGGCTTCCTGCGCCATGTAACTGCCGCTCAAGATCATTACAATGAGATTTTTATCATAGGCTGCTATACCGTCGAGTACCGCATCGGCAAGTTCCTTGTTATTTGCCGTATCGTTGTAAAAACCGCCGTGCAGCTTCATGTGTTGGAGCGTAACACCATAGGCTTTTGCGAACGCTGATAATGCCCCTACCTGGTACAGCATATAATTCTTAGCTTCCTCAGGCGTTATCACCATTTTCCTCCGTCCGAACCCAAGCAGATCGGGATATCCCGGATGGGCTCCTACCGCAACATTCAGTTCTTTTGCTAATTTAACCGTAGCATCCATGATGAGCGGATCCCCCGCATGCCAACCGCAGGCAAGATTGATACTTGTTACCTGCTGCATAATTTCATCATCCAAACCCAGTTTATAAGCGCCGAAACCTTCGCCTATATCGCTATTCAAGTCTACACAGAATTTCATAGCTACCTCCGGTTTAAATTATAATAGGGGAGAATTTATTTTGTCAATCTTTTGTTCGTGTAGGTTAGAGTAGGATAGAGGCAATAGACCTGTTCAGAAACGGAAGTTTCCAAACAGGTTTAATATATCAGGATATCAGGCTGTCTTTTGAGCTTCTGGATGTCTGCGCCCGTAATGCGTTTACCGCCTCCAGAAGGCAGGAACACACAGGATAACAATGGTGTAAAGTTCCAGCCTCCCTGCCAGCATAGAAAAAGAAAAGAGTATTTTTGCCCAATGCGGAAAGAACGAGAAATCTCCGCCACTGCCGATTCTGCCGAAGGCAGCGCCGATATTGCCGACTAGGGTCAAGGCTGCGGTAATGCTGGTCAGTATATCCTGTCCGCTCAATGTTGCAGCAAGAAAACTGATTAGAAGGCAGATGCAGTAGACAAAGAGAAACCCTGCAACGCTGTATACTACGTCTTTCCGTCCCGGGCGGCGATTGAGCTGGATGCTGAATACCCCATGCGGATGGATGAGCCGCTGCATTTCATTGTAGGCTTGCTTTCGTAAAATGACCCAACGGATCACCTTAATGCCGCCAGCAGTTGAACCGGAGCAGCCGCCGGTAAACATCAGCAAAAAGAGCAGCGCTTGCGCAAAGGGCGGCCATGTACAGTAGTTGACAGTAGAAAAACCGGTAGTGGTAATAATAGAAGCAACATGAAAAAAGCTGTGCCGGAAGGCTGCGGCTGCTCCATATATCGGGATCAATACAAGGGCAATACCGATAGCAGCGGCAAATACAATCCTCAGATATGCCCGCAGCTCGGAATTTCTGAAAAACTCTTCAGGATTGCCGGTGAACAGGTGAAAATACAAGCTAAAATTGCCCCCTGCCAAGAGCATAAATACCGTACAGATAATTTCTATTGCAGAAGACTGATAATAGCCGATACTGGTATTTTGCGTTGAAAAGCCGCCGGTACCCAAGGTAGAAAAGCTATGGCACATTGCTTCTAAAAAGGGCATACCGGCAACGCACAGCAGCAGTATTTGCAGTATTGTCATCCCAAGGTAGATAAACCACAGCGCTTTTGCCGTATGGGTAATCTTTGCAGTAACCTTTCCTTTATCTGGTCCGCTTGTTTCGCTTTTGATAAGCTGGAAGCCTCCAACTCCCAGCAGGGGGAAGAGGGCAACGGTTAGGGCAACAATTCCCATTCCGCCCAGCCAGTGCATTTGGGTACGCCACACCCGCAGCGCCATCGGATAGCTTTCGATATTTTCTAAGGCGCTTGCTCCTGTTGTGGTAAAACCTGATACGGATTCAAAGATAGCATCACTGAAATGAGGCACATATCCTGACAGCATAAAGGGTACCGCCCCAAGGAGTCCTGCTCCGATCCATGCAAAACAGACCAAGAGGATACCTTCCCGTGTGGTAAGACGGATAGGGCTGCGCTTTGTTTTGAGAAAAAGGGCAAGCGTTATCGCCCACAGTACACCTGCGGGGATGCAAAACGCCGGTAATACCGCTAATTCATGCAAATAAACAGCTGCTGCTGCCGGAATAATAAATGTTCCTGCAACAATCGAAAGAATCATACAGATAATGGTAAGACACTGGAAGAATTTCATTTTTTACCGGCAAAAAATTTGATAATTTCATCGCTTTGAGCGACTTGAACAATAACTGCAAGTTTATCACCTGCAGCAAGAACGGTATTTCCGCCCGGAATGCTGCAGCCTGATGCATTGGTAACCAGAAGGATGAGGAAAACACCGGGCATTGCAATATCTTTGAGGCTTTTGTCCACTGCGGCGGAATGGCTTGAAATAGTAATTTCGAGAACCTCAAGCTCACCCGCCCCCATAGTGTGGATTCTGGTAAGGTGTTTACCGCCTAAATGGCTCATAATAGTGTCAACAGTAACGTCTTTGAGCGGAATAGCAACGTCTACCCCGATTTTATACGCCACGTTTGACATAACAGCGCCCTGTACTAAGGCGATTGTTTTGCGGATGCCGAGCGTTTTGAGGTAGACAGAGGTAATCATATTTAATTCGTAGTTTTGTGTTGCAGTGATGATTAAATCGTAAGAATTGAGTGCAATCTCTTCGACAAAGGCCTCATCGGTAACATCTCCGCTGTAAACACGTGCATCAGGGTATTCCCCCGCTGCATACTTGGTTAAGGAGCTGTCTTTATCGATCAGCGCAAGCTCCCACCGCAGTTTAGAGCGAATCCCGAACAGCCGTTTGAAAAGTCCCAATGGACGGCGTTCAATAAGACCTGCTGCAACACGCTTGCCTACCTTTCCGATACCGACCAAGGCAATTTTTTTGATAGGCTGTACGGTAAAACCAGCTAGAGTATAAAATCGCTCAATATACTGCGGCAGCGTCAACACGGAAATCCGCATACCGGCGTGTAGCACCGTGCCGCCCGAAGGAATTACCGTTTTATTGTCTTGCTCTATGGAAACAACTACAAATACGAACACATCGTCAATAACGGTACGGATATTGATTAAGGAAATACCGTCCAGTTTACTGCCTGCTCCGATTGTAAAGCACGTGAGTTCATACGGAGAGTCTTCAAACGCAATAATATCGCTCACCGCCCCATGCTCAACTGCATTGATGATGGCAAGAGCCGCTTCCTGGTCGGGATGTACGAGAAAGTCTATCCCCAAAGTACGGTCTTTGCCGGTATTCAGAGAAGCAACATAGTTTTCGTTCCTAACACGGGCAATTTTAAGCACCTTCGGCGCAAGCGATTCTGCAACGCCGCAGATAATCATATTGAGTTCATCGCTATCGGTTACTGCAACGAGTGCATCCGCCTTTTGTATGTGTGCTTCTGTTAAGACTCGCGGATCATTTCCGCTTGCTTCCGTAACCGTGCAGTCAAGCCGGTTTGCCGCATGGCGGGCTGTTTCTTGATCCCGGTCGATCAATACAACATTATGTTTTTTAGCAATCAATCTCCGGGCAAGCTCTGTCCCTGTTACGCCTGCCCCGATAATAATAACGGTCATTGCAGGGTATACTAGCATAAAAAGCATGGTATGGACAGGGGCTGATTAAACCTGTTCGGAAACTTCCGTTTCTGAACAGGCTACCTCGAAATGCGATGTTCTAAATCGTGCTATTTTCACGATTTAGAACTCGTCGATCTATTCGGTAACACGGTTATCGAGTATATCTATTGTTGCCGTATGCAGTACAAAGCGCCATCCCTCATTCCCGCTGATCCCAGACATGATATATTGGAAGCGTTCGGCAAAAAACAGAACTAAGAATTTATAATCCTCCTTACGAATAAATCTTGAGTTTTGATAACATATTTCCGATACTTTAAGATGATTATGTATAAGCGCCGCATATTTTTGATATGTCTCATACTTTCTTTTATATCTCCAATAATCTGTTCCTCTGATATTTTACATGTATTGGAAAAAGGCGAAACGCTGTATTCATTGAGCCGTAAATATTCTGTTCCGCTGACGCTCATTCTGGAACGGAATAAGATTAATGACGCAAGAAAGATTGCAGCAGGACAGAAAATCTATATACCGGAAACCTATACGATTCAAAAAGGTGATACCTTGTACAGCATTGCCCGAAAATTTTCCGTAACCGTTGATGCTTTAATGAACGTAAACAGCCTTACCGATGCCGCAGTATTAAAAGTCGGAAAAATATTAATTATTCCCGAATCGATAATAGGAAAAAAAGAAAATATAGCCGCAGTACAAAAACCGGAACAACAGCAAAGCCCTTCTGTTTCGTGGGATGACCCCCGCTCTTATACAAAAAAGGCCGTCGATAAAAATATACTCTGGCCGGTTCCGGTTGGAGAAATCGCATATTTATCGGGAAAACTTTACGGAGTCGTTATCGATTCAACAGTCAATGCTTCTGTCCATGCTATTGCATCCGGTACAATTATTTCAATTGGACCACACCGAGGTTATGGGCAAGTTATTTTTATTCAATCAAAAACAAAACATGTCTATGTATATGCGGGTTTAGCCAGTGTGCTCCCCAAAGCAGGTACTCACATTGCTGTTGGGCAAGCCTTGGGTACCCTAGCAGCAGATGCGGTAACCGGCACTCCCCGCCTGTATTTTATGGTATATCAACATAATAAACCGCTCGATCCCGCTAAAGCACCACGTGGTAAGTAAAAAACTCCAGCATTATCGTTACCGCCATTTTAAAGCCAATTAGAAAAAAGTAACAAAACCTTGCAGAGAAAACACAGACTATAACCATGGATTAAAAAGTTTTACAAATAAAGAGACACCTAAGAACAATTTAACTGCTGCCCTTTGGTTCACAAGGAAGCAGCAGATATGGGTAAGATTAGACTTTTTCTAAAAACAAATATTTTTAGAGAATCCCAATTACTTAAAATCTTTGGGGCGGCGTTCAATACGATGACATTTTGCACATTCAGCAATATTTTTAATTTTACCGTTTTCGACCATTGTCTTTAATTCAACCTCACCACCGCAGGGACAGCTAAATTTCTGTGTAGCAACAGCTGTACGGGAGTTTTTACTTGCACCAGCCATACTCCGTGCCTCCTCTTAAAAAATTTTGGTATACATTATAGAAGATAAGCAAGTCACTGTCAAGCCGTCATAAATACTATGCCAGGGATTCCGCATTATAAAAATACTAGAGACTTTTTCTCATCAACAACCCCGACGCGGCATGCAAGCATCACCCCTTGCATCTGCTCTACCTCGGATAATAACGTCATTGAGCTTGAACCCATCTGCAATAATACTAATCGTAATATATTTGTGTAAGCTGCCATACGATTCTTCATTGCATCACCGCCGTCCGTGGCAAGTTCAAAAATTGACCTCCTTGTCAATTTTTGAACGCGAATTTTGGCAAAGCCAAAATATCGCTACTGCTGGGAACCACCGCCGTCCGTGGCGCTATTGAACAGCATACGTCCGTGTACGCTGTTCAACGACAAGTTTTTCTCACTGAAAAACTTGCTTCTGTATTGTATCACCGCCGTCCGTGGCGGTTCAGTTGTTAAGCTCTTCCGTTTTCCACTCTTTAATTGTCCGTGCTTGTTCATCAAATGAGCTGCCGATAAGCACGATCTTCTGCCCTCTTCCCTTGTACGGTGCCGCATACTCTTGCGTTTTTATCTGGTTGAGAGCCTCTTCCGCACTACCGTTATCGGAGAGCTTAAACTCGAAGATATACACAGTATCAGCCGTTTTGACTACACAATCTGCACGTCCCGTAGCACAATGCACTTCCGTTTGTACAAACTGGCCCATCAGTTTAAAAACGAGATACACTGCCGTCTGGTAGTTTTGTTCCCTCAGTTTTAAGTTTTCGGCGGTGAAGTTGTCGTACGCAATACTGGAAATAATCGACTTCAGCCGCTCCATAAACTCGTCCACATTCCCCTTGCGGATGTCCTGTACAAACCGTCCTATCCATACCCCGCTTTGACTCAATGTTAAATCGGAATACGCAGGCAAGAGATTCTCCAAAAAGCCGTACCGAACTTCATCATTCGGAAAACCCAGCTGATACAGCCTCAGATCGCTGATATACTTCTTGATGGTAAGGTACCCTGCTTGAAACAGAATGGGCAATGCATCCTGTGCCACCGCCCGGTACGTTTCCAATCCTGTTTGATTCAACTCAACATTGCCATCCAAGTCAGGGATATAATAATGCGCTTCTTTTAAGAAGTTAACTAAAAAAGTCGGTGTTCCCGTGCCGAACCAGTAACTGCTAATCTCTTTTTTGGCTAAGGCGCTCAACACACTAAAGGGGTTGTACATCCCTTCCCCGGCAGGATGGAACAAATAGCCGTCGTACCACTGCTTTAAGGTTGTTAATGCCTGCGGATAGTCCATAGTCTGCCGTGTTGCAAGTGTTTGTATATCCGGTTGGAAGGTTTCTTCAAGCTCTGTTTGCGTAATACCGCAGATACCGGCATAGTCTTCTTCCATCGATATATCACGAAGATTATTCAAATCGCTAAAAATACTAATCTTACTGAACTTTGTTACCCCGGTTAAAAACGCAAAACGGATATATTCATCACAGGTTTTTATAACAGAGTAAAACGCTTTGAGTGTATTACGGTAGTGTTCGTTCAGTTCTTCGTTCACACCCATCGTTTGCAGAAGCGGCTTATCGTATTCATCTACAAGGATGACGACCTGTTTTCCCGTTTGCTGATAGGCAGCCTTTATCAGCCGTTCAAAGCGTGAGGCAAAAAACGGCTTTTCCTCTTTTGCAACGAGTATACTATAGAGGCTTTCTTGCTCCTTTAATAAAGAATCGAGCCGTTCAGTCAAAGCCTCTCTTTCAAGATACTGTCCGATATTAAAATCAAAATACAGTACCGGATATTCCAGCCATGCCGATCGCTGCTCTTGTACAGCCTGTTCTTCCTCTACCTGTTCAATATACAAGTCTTTGAACAGCTCTTTTTGACCCCGGAAGTATGCAGCGAGTGTCGAAAGAAACAAGCTCTTGCCGAACCTGCGCGGACGGCTTAAAAAATACGGATTAGAGTCTTGTACGAGCTGCCAGAGAAATGCTGTTTTATCTATATAAATATATCTGTCCCGGCGGAGTTTTTCAAAACTTTGGATGCCAAGCGGTAGTTTGCGTGGTGCGTTCATAAAGATAGTATAGCAAGATTATTGCATTAAGCCTATCCTTGCGCTTCCTCAACATCATGGTAACCGCTCAAGGGGCAGCCCTATTCTAAAAATATCGAATTAAGAACGGAGTCTTTCTGGCGCCAGTTTTTATCAACACGCACCTGCAAATCCAGTTGAACACGGTATGGAAAGATTTTGCATAATTCTTTTTGGGCTTCAATCCTAATTGCTTTAATAACGGAAGCGCCCTTCCCGATAACCATCGGCTTTTGACTTTCCCGTTCCACGCAGAGAAAAGCCCGGACAAACAGTTCTTTTCCGTTTTTTTTCATCTCCATATCTTGAATGTTCACGTAAAGCGCGTGTGGAATTTCTTCATAGAGACGGCTGATTGCTTGCCCGCGGATAATCTCTGCAATGCGGAAATCGACCGGCTGATCGGTATAAAAATCTTCAGGGTAGTATAAACTGCCTTCAGGCAGCAAGCTGTAAAGAGCGGTGAGCAGGGGATCGATCCCTGTCTTTTTTTGTGCAGAAAGATCAAAAATATGCTCTTGCGGAAGGTTCGGAAGGGCTTGCATCAGACTGATGCGGGTTTGTCCCAAGCGGGCAAGCGGACTGTCCGCCTTGTTGATCCCCGCAATCAGCCTATCCTGCTTACTTTTAAGCAAATTGCAAATTGCGAGTTCTTCATCGCCAAACGGACGGGTTGCATCGATAAGGTATAGGACTGCCTCAGCTTCCTGCAAGCGGTTTTCCGCAATAAGCTGCAAGCGGCGGTTCATTTTTTTTTCGCTGATATGGTAGCCGGGCGTGTCGATAAAGATAATCTGCCCCTGCGTGGTTGTTAAAATACCGCGGATAGAACTGCGGGTTGTCTGCGGCAGCGCGGACACAATAGAAACAGTACCGCCGCAGATGCTGTTCAAAAGGGTAGATTTTCCTGCAGAGGGGCGACCGATAATACAGACCACCCCGCTCCGCGTCTGTGCAGCCTGATCACCGGCGGATTCGTTTTGTGCAATATGCACCGGCGCTTCTGCACCGGTACCATCCTGCCCCGGAATTCTGCTGCCTTCCGGCACGGTCTGTATAATACCGTCCGCCGACTCAGTTATGCCCGTTTCCGGTACCGGTATCTGTTCTTCCCGTACTATCATTCCGTCCGTATCCGCCATAATCCGCTCGTCTGCTTACGATGCTGCACAAGCGCTGCAGGGAGATTGCACGGCAATCTTATCTTCAACCAGCGTAAGAACCTTTGTCGGACATCCCTTAATACAGATACCGCAGGAATCGCAGAGTTCGTAATTGACTTCCGGAATTCCATTGATAACCTTAATTGCGCCTTTAGGACAATTCTTTTCGCACTTCATACACTTAATACAGCCGCGCTTACAGTTTTTCATAATAACGGCTTTTTTCGGGTTACGGCATGAACACAGCGCAATAGACCCCTTACGGGAGGTTGAAACCGTCGTAAGAATATGCTGAGGACAAGCTGCAACACAAACGGCACAGCCGGTGCATTTTTCGTAATCAACATGCGGAATACCGTCTTCGGTAACGTGGATCGCATCAAAAGGACACGCCATTTCGCAGTCGCCGAGACCGATACAGCCCCAGTCGCATTCACGCAGTCCGTTTACTGAAATTTTTGCAGCGCGGCAGGTTTTAACCCCGACATAATCAGCTTTCTCTTTACAAACGTCATGGGAACCTTGACACAGCAGAACGGCAACTTTCTTATCCGCATCGGCAGTTACCCCCATAATCGCGCCTACTTTTACCGCAACAGGTCCTGCCCCAACGGTACAGCCGTTTACCGGAGCATTGCCGCTTGCAACCGCAGCCGCAAAACCGTCACAACCCGGAAATCCACACGCGCCGCAGTTTGCACCCGGCAGCACCTCTCGGATTTTGGCAACCGTTTCATCAGGCGCTACATAGAATAAGCGCTTAAAAAATCCTAATAAAAAACCTATTGCAAGCGATAGAACCAACGAAACAATAAGTGTTAAAATGATTGATTGCATACTCTTCTGCCCCTCTTAAATCATACCGGCAAAGCCGCCGAATGCTAATGCCAATAAAGCAGCAGCGATAAACAAAATAGGAGTACCTTTAAGATACTTCGGTATCGGAGCAATATCAATGCGCTCACGTAACCCGGCAAACAACACCATCGCAAGCATATAACTGATTGCAACACCGATTGAGTACACCATCGACTGAATAAAGGTATAGTCAGCAGCGATAACGTCTAAGGTAACCGCAAGGATTGCACAGTTTGTGGTAATCAGCGGTAAATACACTCCCATCGCAGAATAAAGCGCGGGCGCAGACTTTTTAAGATAGAACTCTACCAGCTGAACTAAACTGGCAATAACCAGAATAAACAGCAAAGTCTGCAAAAAGCCGAGGTTATATGGTGCCAGCACGAGCTTATAGAGCGGATAGGTTGCTGCAGTTGCAATAACGGTAACAAAGAGAACCGCCCAGCCCATACCGGTGGATTTTTTTACATCCGAAGTCATACCGACAAAAGAACAGAGCGCCAAAAACCGAATAAAAACAATATTCTTTACAAAGACGGCGGCTAGAAAAATTTTAAACAGCTCCATTTTTGTTCTCCTCTGCTGCTGGAGCAGCTTCTGCAGATGGTTTGTCCGATGCAGCGGCGTGTTGTTTTTCTGCTTCTGCTTTTAAGGCAGCGGCTTTCTGTTCAGCTTCTTTCGCTGCCGCTGCTTCCTTGAGAGCAGCTTCCTTTGCTGCGGCTTCTTTCAAAGCAGCTGCTTTTACTGCTGCCGCTTTGCGCTCTGCCTTCAACTTCTTTTGATCCTGCATCAAATACGTCAATGCGATTAAAATACCGAATACAAAGAACCCCCCCGGAGAGTTTGCGAAAAACTTAATCAAATAATCATCAGGAAGGATATGCACTCCGAATACCGTACCGGTTCCCAAAAGTTCACGGATGGCGGACATAACAACCAAAACCCAGGTAAAACCCAATCCCATACCGAAGGCATCAGCCATTGCCTTTAAGGGCGACTCCTTCGATGCAAAGGATTCAACACGTCCCATAATGATACAGTTTACAACGATGAGTTTGATGAAGATACCCATTGATTCGGAAAGTTCCGGCAAAAATGCCTGCATCAAAAGGTCTACAATAGTAGTAAACGATGCAATAACAATGATAAAAATCGGGATACGGATATCATTTGGGATAAACTTGCGGAATATACTGATAATCATTTCGCTCAATACAATAACAAAGGTCATTGCGAGTCCCATACCAATTCCGTTTGCAACCGATGTGGTAATAGCGAGCGCGGAACAAAGTCCGATCATCAGCATAATGAGCGGATTTTCTTTTACTAATCCATTTGTAAAAATGCGTACATACTCTTTCATAACCGTTCTCCTTTACTGCCCGCTGCCTGCACTGCCGATACCTTGGCTCGTCATATATGAAGAAGCGGCATTAACGGCTATTTTTACCATTTTAGTAACAGCTGTGGAGGTAATGGTTGCTCCGGCAATGGCTTGTACATCACCGCCGAGTGCAAATTCATCGGTAACGGGCTTATTACGGAACTGTCCGATAAAGGGTTCATCCTTTGCCTTTGTTCCGATACCCGGTGAATCGGTTAATACTAAGAATTGGATCATCTTGAGCTTCCCGTCCGTATCAATTCCGGTCAGAATAGTCGCTTGATCATAAGTATGCCCGCTCACCGTTACAATGACACCGGCAGGCTTATCACTCTGCATCGCCACGAATGCATCACCAAACGCAATCTTATCAACGGATTTCGGCATTCCTTCGGTTATAGGGCGGAATGAATCGGCATCAGGGAAGATTGCCTGCAAAGCGAGCTTTGTTTTTGCTTCTTTTGCGGCAAGAATGCGGGGTGAGGTCAGCATATTGACTGCAGCCAGCGCGAGGCAGGCAATAACTGTATAGATCGCCAACATCACGGATAATTTGAGCATCTGTTTCATTTTGCTGCCTCCTTTCCCGGTTTCGGCTGCTTAACCGGCTTTACAAAGCCGTATTTCCGTTGAATCAATTTATTTAAGAAGGTTACAACCGAATTCATAATCAGAATACTATACATAACGCCTTCCGGCATTCCGGCAAACAGACGCATTAACGCAGTAATCAAGCCGCAGCCTGCACCGAAAATAATCTGACCCTTAAAGGTTACCGGAGATGTTGCATAGTCTGTTGCCATAAATACAGCGCCGAACAGCAAACCGCCGCTTAACAGCGTCAGCAGGGGATCAACACCTGCAATGGCACCGGCTGCTACTGCCGTTACCACCATCGAAACCGGAATCTGCCATTCAATAACCTGAGTAACCAGCAAATAGACAAAACCCACCAGAATGAGCAATGCACTGGACTCACCGATACAACCGCCGTGATCTCCAAGGAAGAGTTTGAGGTATACATCGCCGGATGAAGCTAAGCCCATCTTTTCTGCGATTGCAGCAGCGGTGGAAATACCGCCCTCGGATGGTTTAAGATACGAAAGCGGAGTTGCAGTACTCACTGCGTCAAAACCTTGATGCGGCATAACCCATGAGGTCATCAAACGTGAAAAGCTCACAAACGCAAAGGCGCGTCCAACCAAGGCAGGGTTGAAGGGGTTTGCTCCCAATCCGCCGAAAAATTCCTTTGCAACCACAATAGCAAAAATTGCGGAAAGGATTACGATCCATATCGGGATGAGCGGCGGCAATACAAGCGCCAGCAACAAACCGGTTACCGCTGCAGAACAGTCTTTTATCCGAATATCCCGCCCCATTATTTTGCGGAATCCTGCCTCAGAGCCGATTGCGGTTGCTACCGAAACAAGAATACGGATCAACGCAGCAGCGCCGTAGAGATAGATACCGTAGAGAGCAAGCGGAGCAAGCGCAATGAGCACATGGATCATCAGCTTCCGGCTGGTTACAGAACTCGTAATATGCGGCGCCGGGGAAAGATAAATTTCGTTTTTATCGGATTCACCCATAGTTTACTTTCCTCCCTGTGCAGCGGCTGCTTTTGCCGCCTCTTTTTGTTTTGCTTCGCGTAAAAGCTGTTTACCAACCTTAAAGCGCTGGACAAGTTTGAGATGCGCAGGACAAACATACGAACAAATCCCGCATTCAACACAGTCCATCAGCCCGCAGCGTACAGCTTCTTCCATCTTATGCGCTTTTAATGCACGGATGATCAGTACCGGCGAGAGACGGCAGCTACAGTGCGCAACACACTTACCGCAGCCGATACACGGGCTTTCTTCATCAAGAGAAACTTCTTCACGTGTTAAGAAAAGCACACCGGAGGTATTCTTCTGTACGGGAAAGTCTGCATTTTTCATTGCAAAGCCCATCATTGGTCCGCCTGAAATGATCTTTGTTACACCGGGCTTTAAGCGTACTACTTCCGGAATAAGATCACCGATACAGGTACCGATAGGAGCAATAACGTTGATAGGATTTTCACAAGCCCCGCCGGAAATTGTCAGCGGACGGTCGATAAGCGGCATACCTTTTCGGAAGGCATCGGAAATAGCCTTCATCGTACCGACATTCTGAATGATACAGCCGATTTGGAAGGGCAGCCCGCCTGAGGGGATTTCTCTACCGACAACGGCAGAGGTTAAGTTTTTTTCTCCGCCCTGCGGATATTTTGTTTTACATAATTCAACGGAAATGTCGTAAGCTCCTGCACCGACAGGATTTTCCTTGATTTTGGCGATTGCCTTTTGAAACACCGGCACAAGATGCGTCTTATTATCTTCAAGAGCGATAATGCCTTTACCGGCTCCGGTAATGTGCATGATAATCGCCATTCCATCGATAATTGCTTCAGCAGAATGATACATAGAAGCGGCATCGGTACACAGATACGGCTCACATTCTGCAGCATTCCCTAAAATGTAGTCTATCTTGGCATCTTTTGGAGGGCTGAGCTTGACGTGTACGGGAAAAGAAGCGCCTCCCATACCGGTTATACCCGCCTCGCGGATACGCTTAAGCGCGTCTTCCTTTGTGCAAGTAAAGGGATCAAGCGGTTCCATAAAGGATTCTGAAAGTTCTTCACCGGCTTGAATTGCGATACAAAGTGCATCCGTATTGCCCGTAACAAGGTGCGGTTCGATTTTTTTTACGGTACCGGAAATCGACGCATGAACAGGAGCAGACATAAATTTGTCTGTTTCCGCTATCTTTTGCCCCCGTATAACCGTATCACCAACTTTGACTAACGGAGTATTCGGAGCGCCGCCTTGGGTAACCGGAATCCATACCATCTTAGTAGACGGCATCACGGCTAAGACCTCGGATTCGGCGGAAATCGCTTTCCGCTCGGGAGGATGACACCCCCCTTTAAATGACTTAGTACTCATGCTTTTATTATATAGTAACAGTATCTTGTCAGTCAATAAACAGATACCGTGAGAACAGGGATTCCTCCATCTCTCCGGCATAACAGCCCGATAAAATTGAACAAACCGCAGAAAAAACACCGCTAAAATAGAAAATCGGTAAGCGGTACCGCCAGCAGATTCATATCGGCGGCACCGCCCTTGTACTTACGGTTCTATCGGGGCATTGCCGCTATCGAGGATAGCCCATCCTTTCTCCCAAGCCTGCTGTAATGCGGCAGCAGAGGGCTTGCCGTTCTTTATTTTATCCCCCACTGCTAAAACGCGGGCTTCGCGGACTACGCTGCCGTTTCCGGCTGCTGCGGGAAGGCTTTTCAGCAAAGCGTCCATTGCCTCCGCTTCGATTGTATTCATGTAGCACCGCAGCTGTGTGAGTTTTTTACAACTTGATACATCGAGCGCCGATAGCTGATTGATACCGCACCACAAAAGTTCAAGCTGGGGCTGCTGTGAAATATCCAAAGTATGCAAGCGGTTATTATAGCATTGCAGCCGTTTTAAATTTTTATTGGCGGATAATTGCAGCTGCTCAATTTTATTACCTGCACAGTAGAGCACTTCAAGATCGGGACAGCGGGAAACATCAATATGTTCTACCATACCGTTATCCTTAATATCAAGTTCGCAAATATTTCCGGTAAACACAAGCGCTGTGCCCGCAGCCTTCAGCAGCTGCATCGGTTTGTCCTCGTTTAATTCGCGGACATCATCCGTTCCC
The DNA here is from genome assembly GCF_052169735.1 of Treponema sp. Taxonomy (GTDB): domain Bacteria; phylum Spirochaetota; class Spirochaetia; order Treponematales; family Treponemataceae; genus Treponema. The sequence goes on along the minus strand of NZ_JBQNBW010000011.1, from coordinate 6,205 downwards.
GGCAGAGCTGTTTTATCGGCGCCCTGTACCTTTACTGCTGAGCCGTCCTGCGTTTTTATCCTGACCGATAGCGTAGCCCCTGCAGGAACGGTAATTGTTACCGATCCCATTTTCGGCACCGAAGCCGGTACCGCCGTACAAGCGGCAATTATCACCGCTGCTGCAAGCAAGATGCTCGTTTTCAAAGCTGTTTTCATAGATTAACTCCTTCATTTCTCCTCATTGAGATTACGTTCCGCGTATGCTTTCGGCTTATTTAACCGATGCGGCACTCCACTCCATGTCCTTGTCCATCGGATACATCGGACTCGGTAAGTGCTTATAGTGTAGGCGGGAGAATATTTCGTTGGTACTTCCATCGGTAAGTACTAAAATAGAACGTTTTGCAATCGCACGGATTTCCGGTTCAAGATAGCCGAGCTTCACCACGATAATTTTGCAGTGTTCCGGTTCAACGCCGAGCGCCCGCATCATTTCAGGATCGTAGCAGCCGACGTGCTTTGAGGTTACTACCACATCGACACCGTTCACATCCAAGAGCGCCATATCGCTTTGCTGTGCACCTGCCCACGCCTTACAGAGCTTCTTTACGGGTGCTTTCACCTGAATAGGCGAACTTTTTTCCGTATCGAAGGCAGCGCCGAGTGTACCTTCAACGATATGCCCCTCCCCTACTTTAAAAGCAGCTGCAACTAAGGCGGGATCATAGAATGCCTGATAGCAGAGCGGCGGATTGAGTGAGGTTAAAACAGGATCGGCAAGGATTGTTTTTAAGAAATTAGTTACATCCTGCGAAGAACCGGCGGTAGGATTGTCTCCTGAGTCAGAAAGCACAACAGGATATACGCCTTGCTCAACGCTTGTGCGAGCATGGGGCAGTGCGTCGGCAGGTTCACGAGTTTCGTTGTAAAAGCAAAACTCACTCCGGGTATCCCAAAATAGCTGCGCAAGCTCCTCAGCCTTCTGTTGTGCAAGCGCTTTATCGCCGTCGGTTACGACCATTGCTGTAACACCGTTGTCCGCCGTGTCTGCCCACGGGAAGCCTAAAAGATACGAAGCTGCCATGATATGCGGCTGTTTTTCATATTCACGCAGCGTTGCGGTCAGCTTTTTCATCGGCTCCACACTTGTTTCAGACTGTTCCCCTGCAATAAGGAAGGGGATTTTTACCGCTGCAAGCACCGGCCGTATGCCTTTTTCAAGGGTATCAATCGTCATACGGGCTGCATGAATACCGATTTCGTAGGTATCTGTGTGAGGAGCACATTTATAGCCGACATACCCATCTACATAATCAAGCATCCGTTGGGAAATGGTTGCGTGCATATCGAGCGATGATAAAATCGGAATATCGGGGCATATTTTCCGTATGTCTTCCAATAAATCACCTTCTGCCTCACCGATTTCACGAACCCGCATGGAACCGTGCAGCGAAAGACAGAGTGCATCCAGCGGCAGCGCATCCTTAATTGCTTGCAAGAACTCATTTTTAAGCGAAAGATAATACGCTTTATCCCATTCTCCGTTCGGCACTGCCCGCGCAATTAAAGCCGGGATTACTTCATACCCCGCTTCTTGCAGTGTTGTAATAGCCCCGCATACAGAGCTTTGCCCCTTCGCCTCCAAAAGTTCCTTTCCGCGTAATACCCAAATATCATCGCGTCCCGTGGTAATCGGATTAAAGGTATCGGACTCATGGTGCATTCCGCCCACCAGTACCCGCTTTTTTCTATTCATGTAAAAATGCCTCCTTCACAAAAGATGACCGTAATCAACAACGCCGGCACGGCGTGTGAGCATTAACCCTCCGCACGAATAAAAAAGCACATAGAACTCATTCGATTTTAGCAATTCCCGCAAAAGCTCTTTATCACCTTTTATTCGTACAAAGATAATTATACATCTATTTTTAAAAAAAGTTTTTAAAAGTTCATTAAAATGCAGTCAACACCGCTTACGACTAATATGCACAAATATACGGTGCAGTAGAAGCCCTCTATTTTTAAAAGAAAGCCGGTGTGTTTATCTGACAGCCGATCACCCCTACTGACAGAACTACGGGTTTATGATATGATTATCGTTTAATACCGTTAATATCCAAAAAGTACGGTATCCGTTCAAACCCGAAAGGGCTTTTGGCGGATTCGCAATACTATGAGATAAGGATGAAAATGATGAAAAAACATGGATTACAGATTATGAGTTTATTGTGCTACGCCTTTGTGCTGCTTTCGTGTACGGCAGCAAAAAAGCAAAGCCGGTATGACGCTATTCAAAGTGAGAAAAAACTGGTATTGGGTACATGTGCGGACTATGCGCCTTATGAGTTCCATACTGAAAAAGATGGAAAAGATACTATTGTCGGATTTGATGTGGAAATTGCCCGTGCAGTCGCACAGGATATGGGAGCAGAGCTTGTAATCCGGGATATGGATTTTGACGGACTCTTAGCAGCATTGGTTTCAGGTTCCGTAGATATTGTCTTAGCTGGAATGACACCGACTGATGAGCGCAGGCAAAATGTTGATTTTACCGATATTTATTATACCGCCGAGCAGGGAATTATCATCAGAAGCGCTGATGCAAAGCTATACGCAGACTCTCCGCTGGGGCTGGCAGATAAAATGATCGGTGCACAGCGGGGAACCATTCAAGTTGGGATCGCAAAAACCGAAATAAAGGGAGTTGCTGAATCTGACATGGAAAAACCGCATAAGCAAATTAAGGAACTGCCGAAATTGCCTGATTTGATTATGGAATTAAAAAGCGGTAAAGTCGATGCGGTTATTGTTGAATTGCCGGTAGCACAAAACTATGTTGCAGTACACGACGATTTAATGCTTGCGTCCTATACCTTTAAGGATTCTGCAGGCGGCTCTGCTGCGGCTGTAAAAAAAGGTGAGCAAAAGCTGCTGGAAGCAGTGAATGCTTCTCTCAACACCTTAAAAACAACAGGAAAGATCAGTCAATTCGCAGCATCGGCTATCGAGAGTGTGGAACAGCAGTAATGGCAGAGGGCATCTTCTAAAAGCTCTACCTGAGTTTTTGGATATGCCCTCAGTGAGCTTTTAGAGGTTTCCCATAATGAATTTTTCATTTTTAGCTAAATATTGGCCCTATTATCTTGAAGGGATGAAGAATACCGTTCTCCTCGCATTGGTAACGGTACTATTGGGAGGACTGGTCGGGCTTCTTTTGGTATTGGGCAGGATCAGCGGCAGGCGGTCATTGCGTTTTTTGGCAGGAGCGTATGTTGAATTTATCCGCGGCACCCCGCTGTTGGTTCAGCTTTTTATCATCTATTATGGATTGCCGGCATTGGGTATTAAGTTTTATGATAATGCGGCAGCATCAACAGCGCTCGGTATTGGTCTTTCCGAATTTATTCCGGGAGTAATTGCACTCGGACTCAACTCAGGGGCGTATGTCTGTGAGATTTTCCGTTCGGGTATTCAGTCAATTAACGGCGGACAAACAGAGGCTGCGCGGTCGCTCGGCTTATCCCATTGGCAGACCCTCCGCTATATTATCTTTCCGCAGGCATTTAAGGCGGTGCTCCCCACGCTCGGCAATGAGTTTGTCGCTATTATTAAGGAATCTTCCATTGTATCGGTGATAGGGATTGCAGACCTCATGTATAAAGCGAATGTCGTACGCGGGAATACCTTTCTGCCGTTTGAGCCGCTTTTAATTGCAGCGCTCTGCTATTTTTTACTGACCTATCCGCTATCCCGGCTCCTTGCCCATATCGAAAAAGGAATGAACCATGCTTAAAGTTGAAGGTCTTAAAAAAAAATTCGGAACTTTGGATGTACTATGCGGTATCGATGCGGAAATCCGGAAAGGTGAAACAGTAGTCATAGTCGGACCTTCGGGATCAGGGAAAAGCACATTCTTACGCTGTCTCAACCTTTTAGAAACACCCGACGAAGGGCATATCTTTTTTGAAGGAAAAGATATGACTGACCAGCGTAATCAGCAACGCGGCGGACTGGATAGATACCGGAAAAATGTCGGGATGGTATTTCAGCATTTTAATCTCTTTCCGCATAAAACCGTTATCGAAAATATTATTTTAAGTCCTATCCTTGTAAATAAGGTTTCCGAAGAAGAAGCCCGTGCTCAAGCATCACAGCTGCTGGAACGGGTTGGACTACAGGATAAAAAAGATACCTATCCCGATCAGCTATCAGGAGGGCAAAAACAGCGGATAGCTATTGTCCGAGCCTTGGCGATGAAGCCGCAAGTGCTGCTTTTTGATGAACCGACAAGCGCCCTTGATCCTGAAATGGTTGGCGAAGTACTGACTGTTATGCAGGATTTAGCAACAGGAGGGATGACGATGGCAGTTGTAACCCATGAAATGCGCTTTGCCCGGCAGGCTGCTAACCGGATTTTCTTTATTGACGGCGGTTGTATTGTGGAACAAAGTGATCCTGAGCTGTTTTTTACTGCGCCACGCGAGCAGCGTACCAAAGATTTTCTCAAAAAAGTTATGAATTAAAACGGATAGGATATGACGCTTTCTGAATGGCAGGCATTGAGCTTATTTAGAGATGATTTTAAAGCAGCATGCAAGGACTGGCTGCACCGCTGCGGATATACCTATTCTGCCCCCGCCGAATCACAACCCGCCCTCCCCTACCTCAACAGCAGCACGGAAGGTACACCGTTGCATCTTCTACAGCAGGAGGCTGCAAAAGCCGATGGGACACCGTTCTACCCGGTCGAAACCCCTATCGTGTACAATCATAGTCTCGACGAAGTGCAAGAAGCCGATCATGTTAAGCTCATTATCATCAGTGATAATCCGGGAAAAAACGAACAGCTGCATATCAATCAGCGCTATTTGGTAGGACAGGCGGGGAAAGTTGCAGAAGGCTTTTTCCGCCGGAATCCTTCTCTTGATATTGATTTTAGGCAGAATGCTATCATCCTCAATAAAACACCGGTGCATACGGCAAAGACAAAGGAACTCAAGTATGTATTAGACAATGCCGGTTCATCATTCCGAACGCTTTTTGAAGAAACACAAGTATGGCTTGCAGCCCGGACTGCCGCCCTGCAGCAGGCGCTTCAGTGTCCGCTGTGGCTCATCGGGTACGGCGAGCTGAGAAAAAAATCTTTGTTTACCCCCTATGCGGAAGAGCTCAAGCGGCAGTATGCCAGCCATGCTGATGCCCCGGTCTTTGTGTTTCAGCATTTCTCAATGAATTGTTTTGCTATTGATCTTAAAAAACAGAGCAACCCCGCTCTATCTATAGGAGAAAACCTGCGGACAATCGGTTTACGGCACCGGCACGAGGTACTGGGATGGTAGGATGTCATCTTTCAGGACAGCAATCCTATACGATACGGCAAGCCTACACCGCTGATATTGCAGCCGTGATGCAGATTGAAGTGCAAAGTTTTGATGCCGGTATTGCTGAAGACGAGGCAGTCTTTGCCGAGCGGCTTGCAGAAGCGGAAGGCTGTAATTACGTGCTTGAAAATGCTGATCATGCAGTATGTGGGTATTTTACAGCCGAGCTATGGACAGCAGCTCAATTCACCCCTTCGTTCTTTGACCTGGGGCATTCGGTACGGGACCGCCATGATCCTGCCGGTACAACACTCTATATTTCTTCTTTTGCATTGCTGCCGGAGGTGCGGGGGCAGCGGACAGCGGACAAAACATCCGGTATTGCAGAATACTTTTTTTCTGCAGCCCTGGATTACATCACGGCTGCTTTTCCGCAGCTTCAACGGATTATTCTGCTGGTACATGAAGATTGGCACAAAGCCATCACTATTTATGAGGGGCAGGGCTTTACCCGCATACAGGTACTGGATAATTTTTCATGGTTTGCGGGTAAAAAGGCATTCATCTACCAAAAAATGACCCCGTATTAAAAGTGTTCTGGGCATTTGCTCTCAGGTCTCATTGCGCATCTCCTTCTTCTATGTTACACTACCGCCATGAATACTGTCAAAAGGAAAATGCCTATCGGCTCGCAAAGTTTTAAGGGGCTACGGGAAGGCGGCTTTATCTATGTCGATAAAACAGAATTTATATGGAAGCTTGTCACGTCGAGTAGAATCAATTTTTTAAGCCGACCGCGCCGATTTGGTAAAAGCCTGTTTCTTTCTACACTTGCAGCCTATTTTCTCGGACAAAAAGAGCTGTTCACCGGCTTAAAAATTGCTGAATGGGAGGCACAGCAGG
>NZ_JBQNBW010000010.1:0-50536 GCF_052169735.1 Treponema sp. | reverse complement strand
TCGCATTTCAAGGTAACCTGTTCAGAAACGGAAGTTTCCGAACAGGTTTAATATACAAAACAGGGGGCGTTAAAAGTATTGAGCATATAGCAGAGCTTTGGCTCTTTGCCCTATTTTGCTGCCGCCTATTTATCAATAGAAAGAATAAGCGCAATTTCTCCAAGAGGAAGATCAACTCTTTGGGCAATAAAGTCAATAGAAAAACCTTGCCGGGCAAGCTCTACTACCTGTTTACGCGGATCAAGGATTGACGGCGTTTTTACTGCCGCCTCAGGGGTTCCCCTCGGTTTTGTATACACCACAATAGAATCCTTTTTTTGTTCAGCAGGATTCTGTCCTTCCCTTTGTGCGCTTTGATATTCTTGTATAAACTGCTTTTGACTGTTCCATTTTTCGTGTTCTTGCTCCACGAGCGCAATGTGCCGGTCAGTATCACTGATAAGTTTTTCAATCTGACGGATTTTATCTTCCATTACAGTTACCGCATGATCCGATTCGCGCTCAATATCTATAATAAGACGGTTTACTTCTTCCCGCAGCTTATCGCGATACGCATTTTGAGAAAAAGTACGCGCTACTTTCCGGTAGAAGATGATCATAAGTATAATATTGACACAAAGGAGCACAAAGGAGGCAACAAGCATAGAGTTTTATCCTGAAATATCGATTTTTTTTCCGAGTGACGGATCTTGAATATAATACGAGCGTTTTAATTCTACCGGCGGTTTTTGTTTTTGATGATGTGAATCGTGTTCAGGAGGATTAAAAGCTCCCCCCGAACCATCCTTATTGACGGCGATTTTTTCGGCACCGGCTGCTTCCGCTTTTTGTACTGTTTGTTGCCGCCGTGCAGCATCTTCTTTATTCGCTTGTTGGCTTTTTTCAAATTCAGCGGCAAAGGTTTGCCGGGCATCGCCTTGCAGCTTGCCTACCTTATCAAGCTGGGTATAGAGGGTTTGGAGATCAATTGGCTGAATACCCACTGGGCGCTCTCTTTACGTCCTCATCGTTTGTATAGTCCACATAAGGACCATACCGTACGAGACCGTTTTGTAAGAAAAAGGTCGTTGCTTTGCAGTCAACCCGAACATCCTCAATAATATCTTTAATGATAACCCGCGCACCGGTAAAAACATTTCCCGAAATTGAAACTCGTCCATCGACTTTCAATGCTGCCAAATACTCTCGGATATGTTCAATTTCCGTACGCATTTCTTTAATTTCCGTTTCTGCAATATACCGTTCTTGTTTCTTCTTTTTGAGAAGAGTTTCTTTTTCTTCGCCAATATCCTTAAGTACCTTCTTTTGGTTCTCAAGCGATTGCATATCTAACTTTAGAGCGGCAAGATTTTTTTCCGCTGCAATCAGCTTTTTCTCTAAGTCGGTCAGCCGTTCTTTGCTTCTCGGATCAAATCCCACACTGACAACAGTGTCGGTACCTCCAGCCGGACTGCCGAGATTACGTGCATAAACACCATCACACGCAGTCACTTGACTTCCGATTATATCTGCACGTTTTCCACGGCAAATTACTTTGTGGTTGGCTATTATCTTGGAATTCAAAATACCGTCTGACACAATAACACAATCGCCTGCCTCAACCATTTCAATATTTTGAATAAACTTTGACCAGATAGATTTACCTGCCCGGATATAACCGCCTTCTTTTCCCGCAATACCTTGACTTACGACAATATCTCCTTCTGCGTCGAGTACAGCTTTTCCTACAGTGCCTTTTACTTCAATGTTTCCTGCAGCTTTAACAGAGTACCCGTCCGGAACATTTCCTTTTATATATACCGTACCGAGGAATTGAATATTTCCGGTTTTTAGAGAAAGATCGCCTTCAATAGTCATAATCGGTTCAACATTTATCTTATTTTTAATCAGTAAGACCTGCCCATTGGTTTCGGCAACAACAGTTAAGTTGTCTTCTGCTAAGCGGGTATTTTTTCCAAGCTGCAATTCTACATCTTTGCCGGCAGATGCAGGCAGATACTTACCGGTAACAGTTCTGCCGGATTTTCCCTCCTCTGCCGGTATTTTTTGCGCGAGCGGTTGTCCCTCGATAACATTTTGGATAAGATTCAGTTCTCTAAAGTTAATTTGTCCGTTTTGAGCCTCTTTTAAGCGAACCTGTGTATTATCGATTTCAAAATTGTATAATATCTTTGCATCGTTTCCTTTTTGAGGTGCAATACCTTCTGCAATGAGATAGTTCTCCCGATAAATAGGATTATCTTGAAATTGTTTTACCCGCTTTTCGTTCACGCCGGAAATAACCCGATTGTTAGAGAGGAAGGTAATAATCATATCTGCCGATACATCTGCACCTCCCGGCATTGGCGGAGATACAAAGAGGTATGCCTTCATTTCATCATTAGTGATTTCAACAGACATCAGGGCATCATTACCGGGGATATATTCATACGGAGCAATACGGACATACTCTTCTGCGCATTGTTTAATAATCGGTTTTAGTACATCGTCAGCAGGAACAGGTAGATTTCTGTCCCGTATTTTTTCTACAACATCGACAATCGTAATTTGTCTGCCGTTGCCGATAGGCGGGGTAACTTTGAGGAATACCCCATCCGGCGCACAGAATACCGATGCAATACCGTCTTTGTTGACATCTTCGGGTTTTATCTCTTCACTGCCGGTCTCATCTGCGGTTTCTATACTGCTGTTGCCTTTCTTTACTTTTTGAACTTCATAGGCACGAATCTTCCATTCCTTTGGATTTAAGACAAAAAAACCTGAAGCCCCTTTTTGCAGAATTTCATAGTTGATAAGCGAACTGCGTAATCCCAGCTCCGCTGCTGCATTTTCAATAGCTTCATCAAGGGTCGCGCCGGTAGTTTCAACAAAAAAACGGTTGGAATCTTTTTCGTATTGTTCCTTCATCTGTTCTTGGATTTGTTCAAAATGAATCATGCAGCACTCCTAGCGAATACCCTTTCGGATGTTACTGAGCTTTGCTCTCAGCTTATGATTAGCGCTTGAATGGATTTGCGAAACCCGCGATTCCGTAACCTCTAATACTTTCCCTATTTCCCGCAAGGTCATATCTTCATAGTAATACATAATCAGTACTTTTTTTTCTCTGTCAGGAAGTTCGTTAATGGCATCAACAATAATGCGCTTCATTTCTTCGCGTTCAACAATGACATCAGGATTGAGTGAAGCAGGGGCTTCAATACTATCAGCAACGGGTGTTTGTTCGTTGTCATCCGTTCCAAAGCGCAGATCGGTGAGGGAAATAACATTTGTTCCCGAAATTTTCAGCAATACTTGATGAAACTCTTCTACACTCATTCCCAGCGCTTCGGAAATTTCTACATCTGTTGCAGAATGCCCTAACCGTGCTTCCAAATCGGCAATAACCTCTTCAATTTCACGGGATTGTTGGCGTACAGAGCGGGGCACCCAATCTATTGACCGCAATTCATCAAAAATAGCCCCGCGGATTCGTGTAACGGCATAGGTGTTAAACTTTACATTCTTTTCAGGATCATATTTATCAATGGCATCAAGCAGCCCGAATACACCGTATCCGACTAAATCATCAAACTCAACATTATTCGGCATACCAGCCGCAACTTTACCGGCAACATACTTAACAAGAGGAGCATATTTCACAATAAAAAACTCACGAAGCTGCGGATCTTGAGTATGTTTGTATTCAAGCCAAAGCTCGTCTTCCGACCGTGTATCTAAACTACTATTTTCCATACTCTATCTATACCCGCCCTCTTAATCCTCAGTTGCTAAGATTGTTCTAATTGCGTGAGCCATCAGCTTACTGTCGCCGCCGCCGGTCTGAATACTTTCTACCGAAAAACCTGTTGGAGTACCTATTGCGCCTCCTGCCGAACTTTGCTCAATATCATCACTCGAATCCATAAATGCACCCATATCAGGTAAATCCGATAGATCGGCTGTATTTTGTGTATCATTGTCAGCGGGAGATGTGTCGGCTGATGCCGGCGCAGTCTCTACATTTGCTGAAGACGGCATCTTACCTGCTTCTGCTGCACTGCCCGTTTGTTCAGAATCCTCATTACCGGAATCGGGTGTGCTGCCCGCTTCAGTATGACCGGTTTGCGAACCTGCAGCTATGCTGCTGTCTGAGCTTGCGTCTTTTCCTTCTATAGGGATCCCGTTATCGTCATCAAGTGTAATGTTTACATTTGTACCGGATGCCGTGTCCGCAGTGGGGGCTGTATCCGCTTGAACCGTCGGCGTAAAAAGATCAGGAATGAATCTTTCCAAAACAACCCGTGCAAGAAATACAAAACCTCCGGCTCCAATACCGGCAATAAGCCCTCTGCCTAGCATAGTTATGAACTGAACACCGCTTATCAAACCGATAAGCATAGATAAAAGGCATGTTGCACCGGCGATTATTAATGGCGCTTTTAGCTTGAACACGGATCACCCTCCACATTTCCAGCTTATGCGAATTTTCCGCTCTCGTCAAGATAGCGGCTAGGATTGCTTGCAGTTTTGTTTCATGCTCTGATACTTTTACTCTTAAATGCTGATATTGACAACCGTGCTATTTTTATTTACTCTTAAAGCTGAAGATATACGGTGAAACTGCATATAGTGTCGCAGATATGAACCGGTATCTATCCATATAATAGGTATACTTAAGGAGATAAATGATGAAAGTAGCAATTAACGGGTTCGGAAGAATCGGACGGCTGGTATTTCAGGCTTTAGTAGAACAGAACTTGCTTGGAAAAGATAAGTTTGATGTAGTGGCTGTTGTAGACCTTTCAACCGATGCAAAGTATTTTGCATATCAGCTTAAATATGATTCCGTTCAGGGTAAAATGAACGCCGAGATCGGTACAAAAGGCGATGATGTACTGGTTATCAACGGACATGAAATTAAATGTATTTCCGGAAAAGGCAAAACCCCTGCCGAACTGCCGTGGAAAGATTTGGGAATCGATATTGTTATCGAAAGTACCGGTCTTTATACGAACGAGAAAGCATACGGGCACTTAGAAGCCGGCGCAAAGAAGGTTATTATTTCCGCACCCGGTAAGAGCGCTGATGCTGCAAAGCCCATTAAGACCATTGTTATGGGTGTAAATGAAAACGAATACGATGCTGCAAAGCACCACGTTGTTTCTAATGCAAGCTGCACAACCAACTGTTTGGCTCCTATTGTGCATGTCATCTTAAAAGAAGGTTTCGGTATTGAAACGGGATTGATGACGACAATCCACTCTTACACAGCAACACAAAAGACCGTTGACGGGGTTTCGCTGAAAGATTGGCGCGGCGGACGGGCTGCTGCTATCAATATCATTCCCTCTACGACAGGTGCTGCAAAGGCTGTCGGTGAAGTATTACCTTCAACAAAGGGTAAGCTGACTGGTATGTCATTCCGCGTCCCGACACCGACCGGTTCTGTTGTTGATTTAACATTCCGCGCAACAAAAGATACTTCTATCGAAGAATTGGATGCAGCGTTCAAAAAAGCGTCTGAAACCTATATGAAGGGTGTTTTAGGCTATTGCAACGAAGAAATTGTGTCTACAGACATTATTCACGACAAGCGTTCCTCCATTTATGACAGCAAGGCTACACTCCAGAATAACCTTCCCGGCGAGAAACGCTTCTTTAAGGTTGTCTCTTGGTATGATAACGAATGGGGATATTCAAACCGCGTTATCGACTTGTTGAAGTTCATGAACAAATAAGGTAAGCGGGCGCTGAAAACTGCAAGCTCTATCTAAACAGCTTCTTAGGAGCTTGCAGCCGGTTTTTCTCCCTTTATCCACCCGCCGGTCAAAGTTGTTGATTCGTGGTTGAGGTATGTTGATTTCGGTTAAAACAGTCGTGGGGAGTAAAATTGCCGTATGATTCAGTCCGTATAACTAAAAAGGCATCTTTCCAAAGCGGGAAGATGCCTTTTTTTATAACCTTATTTCCACAGGTATTCGGGGTAATAGTTCTCTTGAATTTTTTGCGCTATTTCTTTTTTTACGATGAGGCGGTCTTCCGGGTAGGTCATACCGAACCAACGTTCATCCGTGGTGTAGCATTTTATAGTGCCTAATCCCTTTGTTACCAGCATACTGGCTCCTTCCGGTAGGAGACATTCTGCTTTTTCGCTTGCAGCTTGTTTTTTGATAAAATCTTCAAAGAAGGATTCAAAACCTTCGAACGCTTTTAAACTGAAGCCGAAGAGATTCATAGACACAGTTTCTTTTCCGGTTAGGTGTTCGGTACCGGTGTCCAGCTGAGAAAGGATAACGCGCTGACCATTTTCTGTTCCATAAGAAATCTTCGTGTGTTCTTTCATAGAGACAAGCATACCGTTTTCAATATTGCAAACGCCGCGCGACACGGAACCTGATTCACTCATGGTGTTTTCCAAGATATAGCCTACCATGGCATGATTCGGAGAATAGGTGTCTAATGCTGCAAGGTGTGCTGCCATTGTCTTATATGCGCTGCGGCCATAATAGTCATCGGCATTGATAATGGCAAAAGGTTCTTTGATGTTGTTCTTTGCACAGAGTACCGCATGGATTGTACCCCACGGTTTTTTCCGGTTAACCGCTTGTTTGAGCTGATCCTGTGTGATTAATGAGTCGATAGACTGAAAGACATATTCCGCATTGCAATTGCGGGCAACACGGTCAAATAAGCGTTCACGGAAATCTGCTTCAATATCTTTTCTGATAACAAATACTACTTTACCGAAGCCGTTATTTACTGCATCATAAATTGCATAGTCCAAGAGGGTTTCATTATGAATACCAACTGAATCAATTTGTTTAACGCCTCCGTAGCGGCTTCCCATGCCTCCTGCTAATACCAAGAGCGTAGGTTTCATGTTATTTCCTCCATTTTTCAAACTTTTCAATATAAAAACAGCTCTAAAGACCTTATTAGATTTTTAGAGCTGCTCAGAGATATGCTGCTGATTTAGCGTTTATTGACATGGCGGAAAATAATCCGCTTTTCCATTGTTGTGGTTGATTTTCCGATGGTAACCCCTTTTAAGTCTTCCACTTCAACTGAAGAAAAGGCATGTTCACGCTTATAGTTTGAAAAAAATTCATACATTGCTTTCTCAGCGGCATTTTCGTTAAACTTTGTCTTATCTTCTTCGTATATGCAGTAATACTCTGCCCAGTTATCGGTTTTGTAAATTTCAGTCATGTAGATATACGCGGCATCGCGTCCATCGACCTTAATTTTTTCCCGTTTCGGCTGGGCTGTTTGAGCTGTCATCACGGCTGCAAGCAGCATAAAGGTACATAAGGCAAGTATTTTCTTGTTCATTATAGTTCCTCCTATAAAGTAATAAACTGTTTCAGTATATACTGAAAAACACTCCTGTGCAATATTACTCACACAGGGCGATTGGCGCAAATGTTTCGGCTTTGAGCGCTGCTCCTCCGATTAAACCGCCGTCGATATTGGCTTTTGCCAGCAGCGCTTGTGCGTTTTCCGCTTTCATAGAGCCGCCGTATTGAATAATCATTGCCTCGGAAGCCGCTTTGCCGTAGAGCCGTTCAATAACCGAGCGGATATGCGCATGGATAAGGTCGGCATCTTCCGGCGTTGCCGTTTTTCCGGTGCCGATTGCCCATACCGGCTCGTATGCAATGGTAACCCGCGCAAGGTCTTGACCGCTTACACCCGCCAAGCCTTTTTCAGTTTGCTCTGCACAAACCTGCTCCGCATGTCCCGCTTCCCGCTCTTCCAGCAATTCACCCACGCAAAGAATAACCTCAAGCCCGTGCTGCAATGCGAGTTTTACTTTTTTATTAATCATCTCATCCGTTTCACCGTAGATATGCCGCCGTTCCGAATGCCCAAGTATCACAACCTGAACACCGAGGTCTTTGAGCTGCAGCACAGAAACTTCTCCTGTGTGAGCGCCTTGTTCATCCGTACTCATGTTTTGCGCACCAAGCAGTACATTTGTTCCTTTTACGATCTGAGACACTGCGTCAAGCGCTGTAAATGACGGGGCTATCATATACTTATGTTTCCCGTTTTTGACGGCTTCAACAACACCTTTTGCCAGAGCGGCTGCTTCGCTCTTCGTTTTGTGCATTTTCCAGTTGCCTGCGATAAAATATTTCCGCATAGAATCTCCTCTCTATTTCGTTTCGGGTGTTTTTTATTCGTGCGGAGGGTTTAATACCCCGACGCTTGCGTCGTAACGAAGGGGATTAAAGCCGACTGCAATCACCTTATGAGAACACCCATGTCCTTATTATAGAGTATATTTCCTTTTTTTTAAAGAGACGGGAAGTATGTTAGTGGTTTTAGAATGGATACAAGAGCTTGTGTTATACAGCCGTATAACCGTACAAACTCGTTATTAGGCAGTATGCACTCACCTCGCACTGTGTGTAAGGAAATATTTTTGTAATTAGGATGATAACTAATGATTTTGTTTCCAACCGATACACTGGGAGAAGTAGTGTTTGATATAAAATAAGTTCTAACGATATATCAGCGGATGAAGGGAGTCGAACCCTCGTCTCCAGCTTGGAAGGCTGGGGTAATAGCCGTTATACGACATCCGCAAAATGTAGTACGACTATATCGTAAAAAAAGAAATATGTCAATACTGATGCAAAGTATAAAATGTATCGTATTTTCCGGACAGCTGTAAAATCAACGTTCTTCTACAGCTTCTCATAAAAAGCCCCCTTCAATAGCCTCGGTCGCCGTTAAAGGGGGATACAAACTGAGTCTTGGATAAAATGTCCTGATAAAATCCTTACATGCTTTCCATTGCTCCGGCAACGGCATCGAGTTTTTCTTTAACATTACCGCCGTCCCAAATGTTAGCAAATGCAGCGCCCATAGAAGACCAGTACTTGCCCATTTCCGGAATAGTGGGCATCGGGGTTGCGTATTGTGCTTGAGCTAAGATTCCTTGGCTGTGCGGATCACTAATAGTGATATCGGAACGCGGGGGAATCTGCTTGGTCATTTCATAGCGCTTTTCCAGTATCGGCTTGGAGGTCAAGAATTTTGCAAAATCCTGAGCTTCTTGCGGATGGTCGCTATATGCGCTAACAAATGCCAGACGGAGACCTGAGAATGAAGCAGGAGGATTGGTCATGCCGGGGAACACCGGAATCGGTGCAATACCAAAGTTAATATTTGTCTTTGAAAAGTCAGATATTTTCCACGGTCCGGTAATAATCATTGCAGCCTTTCCTTCTGTGAAAGAAGAGTTACAGAAGTCTTCGCTTACATCAAGGGAGGGGATATCCAGCATTTTTGACCGGAGTCCCTGGAAGTAGGTTAAACCGGTAATGGCGTTTGCACTATTGACATTATGCTGTTTAGGATCATCGCCGTTCGGTCCAAAAAGCGGGGCGCCGAAGCCGCTCATAAAGATATAGTTGAAGTATGCATTGCTGACTTCCCATACCAGAGCATATTTATTTTGAGCCTTATCGTTCCATGTTTTGGCGAAGGCTTCTACCTCTTCCCATGTTTTGGGAGCTTCCGGCAACACATCCTTATTATAGAACAAAGCATAGGTTTCGATTGCTAAGGGGTAGCCGTAATTCTGTCCTTCGTATGCAGCGGATGTCAGTGCAGCAGGGATAAAGTTATCCATTACGGATGAATCATTAAAAGCCAGAATATGTCCGCCTTCAACTAAGGCACCGATGTGATCATGAGGAGCAACAAAAATGTCAGCACCTACACCAGCAGGGCCGTCCATTTCGATCTTTGTGCGTGAATCGGTTGACTGTACCGGCTCATATACAAAAGACACATTCGGATGGGTCTTTTTATATTCTTCTGCTGCAAAGAGCATAAAATCTTTTTCCGCGCCTTCGGACTCCCATATCTTTAATGTGACCGGTTCCGATCCGCTGCTTTTTGTATCAGCTGTTTTGGTTTCTTTCTTTTCGGAATCTCCGCCGCAACCGACAAGACCGAGAAGAAGCACAAGTGATAGACAGGCGCATACACCTGTAACTGTCTTTTTCATACAATACCTCCGTTCTGTTATGAAAAATGAAACGAGAGCATTATCATCCGGCATTACAGATGGACGATAATATTCCTTTATTCACTGCGGAACACTACCGCAGTATACGGATCCACTATAATCCGCTTTTTTTCAAATCGCATACCGGTAACATTTTTAATTCCATCGGGAGAAGCCGCCGTTCTGTCAACAAAAACAACCGGATTTTTTACTTCGCTCTGCGGGGTAAAAGACTGCTCGGCTCCATCTGCGTTAAACAGCAAATACCACGTACCATCCTCCCAATCAATGGTATATCCGAACGCAAGCGCTGTATTCCCATCGGCATCGCCGGCAGCTTGTGGACAGTCAGTAGTTCCGGCACCGGCTTGTGTATACTCCTCAGTTCTATTACCGGCTGCCCCGACTATATCAGAATAGACTGATGGAACAGCATCTAGGGGTAAAAACGCAGCAGCCTGTGCAATCCGCTGAGCATCTCCTATTCTAAACAAGTTATGCTGTTTCCGCAAGGCAATAAGTCCGCGTGTATATGCAAGCAGCTCGGTATACGCTTCATCAAGCGTCCAGACAATTCTGTTGATAGAATCCGAGGAGTCATAGCTATTTCGGACAAAGGCACCGGTGCATTCTTCGGCAGCATTATGGATATTCGGCTTCGTGCGTCCCCGCTCTTGCCCAGCGTGCAAAAATGCTATTCCCTGACTGGTTAATAGCAATGCATTACCGAGCTTAATCCGGGCTATCAGCTCTTTTTTTTGCGCAGGCTTTTGCTCATCAAGCTCGGCGTTATGGGCAATGCAGTCATGCAGGGTAAGCCCATCGTGACATACCAGATACTGCACATTATCGCCGGGACAGTCAGCAGTGTAATTCTGCTGCGGACAGCCGATGCAATTATAAAAGAGCTGCTGAAGATCAGGATTCCCACCCGTCAGAAAACCTTTACCGGCTTCATTCATACCGCCGGCTTTGAGCAAGTCCCGCAATTCATCGTTAAAAACGGCAACCTCATCAGTCTGCGTCATATACCGCTGATCCATACCGATAGTGCCGGGCGCTCCGGTATACATCTTCCAACCTTCCCCAATAAACAATGTTGAAGGGTTTAGCGCACTGCAGCGGCGGTATGCTTCCAGTACCGTTTCGGTATCAAGCAAGCCCATCAGATCAAAGCGGAAACCGTCAACACGGTACTCCCGCACCCAGTGTACGGCAGAATCTACGATGAGCTTTCGTACCATCAGCCGCTCCGACGCAATATCATTGCCGCAACCGGAACCGTTTGTATAACTGCCGTCCTGGTTTGTTCGGAAGTAATAGCCCGGAACGATAGCATCGAAAAAATCAGTCCGCGCGAGGTGATTATACACAACATCGAGGATAACACCGAGTCCTGCTTTATGACACTCGTTGATGAGTTCGCGTAATTCCCGCACACGGCTTTCAGGATTTTCCGGTTCGCTTGCATACCAGCCTTCCGGGGTAAAATAATTGTGCGGATCATAGCCCCAATTATAGTTATTGTTGTGCACGGTACCGGCATCTTCGTAACGGCGGTTTGTTTCGTCGGTATTGTAAAACTTGAGTACCGGCATGAGCTGAATATGCGTTACACCTAGTTCTTTTAAGTACGGAATTTTTTCGATAAAGGCGCGGTAGGTGCCCGGAATATTTTGAACACCGGAATCTGGGCTAACGGTAAAGTCGCGGACGGACACTTCGTAAACGATTGCATCTTCACGCTTTGCTAATGCAGCGAAGGGATATTCCCGTTCCGGTTTGAGCGTTTTCTTCTGTAAGTTGATAATAGCCCCGCGACCGATGCTGTTATCACCGGTATGAGCTGCCATTGATACGGCATACGGGTCGAGTACTGTACGGGTACCCTTCTCATCGGTTACAAGATAGTCATAAAACAGCAGCTCTGTATCAGGATCAGTTACTGTAGTCTGCCATACCCCGGTAGTGTTATCACGGGTAAGGGCTACAGTGTACAGCGGGTGCTCATCGCTTCCGTTACGGTATATATTTACACTGACAGCATGGGCAGAGGGCGCCCAAAGCGAAAAGCGGCAGCTTTTATCCTCTGCGTTGTACATGGCACCAAGCTGTGCATCGAACGGAGGAACAGTCTGTTCTAAAATGTCTACGTGTGATTCCATACGACCTCTTAAACAACAAATTTTCAGTCAACTGAACTAATCAACACCCCCAACGCGAGCGTCGGAGGTGTTGTTCTCATAAGGTGGTTACAGTCGGCTTTAATACCCTTCGTTACGACGCAAGCGTCGGGGTATTAAACCCTCCGCACGAATAAAAAAGTTCTAAAGCTTTCTTAGTAACATCCGATATATAGGATATAACGGGACATTAAACGGCGGTATCAACATCCAGACGCCGTTTCTTATACACCCGCAAATGCAGGGCAGTTTAATGCTGTTGATTAAACTGCCCTGATCTTTTCAGCATCTTCCTCGTCCGAACGCCATTATATAGAGAAATCTCTAAAAATCTACCCAAGTTTCTAGAAATGCCATACAGTAACTCTCAGACGTTTCCATACATTGCAGTACACTATGCTGAGCCGAAGGCATATTCACGCAAAACAGCATTCATTTTTGTCTGATACCCCGTGCCTTGTGCCTTGAACCATTCCAATACATCAGCATCAATCCTGATATGAAGCTCCGTTTTTTTCGGTTTATGAAAATGAGGATGTGTTTCATACCACGGTAGGAATGTAACTAACTCTTCTTTACTCTGCGCAGGGCAATCATCTGTAGGCGTCGGTTTTGCATTGCGGATAATTTGTTTTTCTTCTTCTGTAAGCTGTCTTCTTTCTACCTCATCGAGCGTCATAGTTACGATAGTACTCATTTTTTTCCTCCTTAGCAGCTTTACGAGCAGAGATAATCCGTATTGTATCTTCCACGATTTCGGTAAACACTACAAATAGAACATCTTCGGCAATACCTATCACATTCTACCTTTCTTCATGAGGAGTTGAATGCTGTATATCAAACCTTTCAATACGCTTTCTATCCAAAAAAACTTTTACAGCCATTTGGAACGTAATACCATCATGTTTTTTTCTATTGATTTCATTTTTGTAGTCATCCCATTCAAAGTTCATTTGGTATTCCTTACACCGCAATGCACACTGATTCGTGTAGACGGGTTAATACCCCACACCATTGACCTCTAAATATCGGCGGATGCTTTCGGCGAGCTGCTTTTTTTCCGCTGCTGTTACACAGGCGGCATCTCCTAAGAAGGGTATAACCATATTTGATGAGGCTGCCCAATACCGTCCTGATGAGGCTTCTGCATCTTCCGTCTGTGCTGCGGCAAAAACAGGCGCGAGGTGTGCCGCTCGTGCTAACAGCTCATCCGTCTCCTGAGCATAGAGAAAAGACCGGATTTCACCGATAATCGGGAATTTTTCTTCTTCAGTTTGAATGGCTTGTGCCCACACAACTGTTGTTGCCGGCATATTTTTTTTAACCAGCATATCTGGTAAGGGGAGCTGCATTGTAGTAAAATGCTCCAAAACCTCTCTTTTAAGCCGCCTGCTTGCCGAAAGAGGCAGTGCTGCAAGCGCCGTACTATTAAACTCCATGAATATTGCAACATCGCCTTCCACCAGCCGGAACCATTCAGGGTGCAAAATGCCTTGCTGCCGCCATGCAACGAGGGTGTCGAGTACCGTTTTTAGCACAGGGGGACAGCTTGTATGCAGATCGGGATTTTTTCCCAGAGCGGTAGCGGTATCAGCATTGAGCAGCAAGCCCTGCATTGAGGCAACCGAAGAAATCATCGCAAAAAGCTGCTCGTCAATGCCTCCAGCACAGGCGAGCGGAAATGATACATTGGAACCGGTAGCGTGCTGTATACGTTCAAAATCCTCATAGAGCATATAAGAACCTCGATTGAGTTTTTCCGCAACGGCAGTACTGCAAGCGAGCTTTACCGGATCGAGCAGGAGCGGAAACGCATAAGAGGAGCTGTCATCTTCCTGTGTAAAAAAATGATGTAAGAAGGTGGAAGGCAGCGGTTGAAAGGTCTCTGCCGGATGCCGGATAAAAGACTCGCGGGCTTCAAAAAGACCTCGGTTATCAGAAGAAAATACAAATACCGTCTGAGGATTTTGTTCCATAAAGGAGACAACTGGTAGTTCCGGGTCGATAATACGCCACTCAAAAGACTTTTCTATGGTAGGAAAACGGTCTTTGAGTACTGTTTGTACCGCCTGAATAGTCTCTGCAGGCAGTGAATAAAAGGCGATATACTTTGTTTCCTGTTTTTTCGTACAGCTTAAAGAAGCAAGCCCGGCAGTAATAACCAGAACCCCAATCAAAATAAAAGAAAAATATTTCCGCATAATGGTAAGAGTATATCTCTATTCGTTTCTTTTTTCTATAAGCGCGGAACTTTTAATATATGACCTAATTTAAGTACACTATTCACATTGAGGTTATTCTGTTCAGCTAACTGCTCTACCGATACTGAATACTTGAGAGCAATCGACCAGAGGGTATCTCCCTGCTGAATACTATGACTACCGGTAAAATCTCCGGTATGCGCAGAAGCCTTACCTGCATACATTTCTACAGCCTTTAAAGCAGGAATTAAAATCGTCTTCCCTATTTTGAGTGTTTCGGCTCTTAAGCCTTCATTGTAATTTAAGATACTTTTGACGCTTACCCCGTAGTGTTTTGCGAGCGCATAGAGAGTATCTCCCGATTTAATTCGATACTGGTAGTATTTTATCAAGAGCTTATCAGACTGTGTTAAAACAGTCTGCGCTGCCTCTTCGTAGGCGGCGGGGATACGGAGCTGATAGGTAATACTCGGCGGGGTAATAAAATAGCGCAGCGAGGGGTTGAGTTTTCGGACGGTTTCCGCCTCCAGTCCGAGCGCTTCGGCAAAAAGCCGTACATCAATAGCTCGCTTAATTGCAATCGTAGACGTAGGCGGATGATCTGCGGTGCTGCCCCAATCAATGCCATACTCATTGCTGCGGGCAAGAATCTCCGCAATGGCAAGAAATTTCGGTACATAGTACACGGTCTCCTTTTTTAAGTAGCCGTGTTCTGCCAGATACCAAAAGTCTGCTCTGCCTGCTTTTTTGATTGCAGAGCGTACACCGCCGACACCGCAGTTATACGCAGCAAGAGCGAGCGCCCAATCGTGGAATTGACTGTAATTCCATTTGAGTTTTTTGACGGCTGCAATACTCGTTTTCCACGGGTCGCGGCGCTCATCTACCCAATCGTCGATATGAATATTAAAACCGCCTATACTATTTTTCATAAACTGCCAAATACCGACTGCGCCGGACTTTGAGGTCGCTGTTTCAAAAAAGCCGGACTCAATAACAGGGAGGAACAGCAGTTCTGCCGGCATATTCTCTGCTTCTAATAAATCGATAATAAAGTTACGGTAAGGAGCCGACCGCTTCATTATCTTTGAAAGATAGGAATATCCGTCTGCGCTCATATATTGCTTACGGAACTTTTCGACCAGCGGATGACCATATCCGACAATCGTGTTATGCAGGAGTGTGTTCCGCTGAAATTCATGCAGAATAGCTTTATCCTGCGGCTCCTCCATAGCGGGCGGAACCTGTACAGCGGCGCATACCGGCTGGAGACACAACGTGCCAAGCAGTGTTATCAGCACCGCGTACTGAGCTTGCCGGCATATTTCATATTTTAAATGAGCAAACACGCTTTTTGTTATCAAATCTTTTCTCCATAATAGATACCTGCCCACTCCCACCGGCCGTGAATCGCGGGATCCGCAGGAAAATTAATTTTTCTAAAGTAGAGATACCATGTACGGATATACTGACTCCACCCGGCAGTCCGTAAATAAGCTTCATAAGGTGTAGAAGAGGGGTCTAATTCGGAAGCGATGGAAATAGCGCTTCCGTACATAAAATTCCGTAAATTCACATCTGACTGCTGCTGTGTATCAGATATTTCCTGCTTCCACGACATAGCAAAAAAATTCACTTTAGACCGGCAGCGTTCAAGTGTTGTATAATCACGGGCACGGATGGCAGTTTTGACGGTTTTTATCAATTCATCGAGCGTATTAAACGTCCAGTTCTTTGTTGAAGCATTATAGTCAACTATTTTCCGTGCATACCCGTAACTGTCGGGAATGCCCGGAATAATAACATCAAAGCGGTGTAAATTAAGAAACTGAGTATACGCTTGAATTGCCTGCTGCCATTCGCCTTGTTTTTCATACGCCTGTGCCAGCATAAAATATGCCTGTGCTGGATCAATCTCATCATAAAAATCAGCCAGCAGCCGTGAATAGTATACAATCGATTTTGCATGGGTTCCCGACAGTTCAATCAAATTTTTAAGACATACGAGATGAATGGATTGCCCGTTGACTTGCATATCGGTATAATTTTGTACAATGTATTCAAAATAGTATGCAGCAATGGTATCTTCTTGAATGTTCCGGTATGCTGCCGCCAACCGTAGAAGAAAATACGGATTATACGGATTAGCCGGTTCAGCATCAATCACTGACTGCAAAAACACGGCAAGAGATTTTGTTTTCTGTTCAGCTTGCAGGTTAGACGCAATTTTATCAATTAAAGCGAAGCGGATAGGAACTTCCTGTACTTGTTGCAGCAAAGACACTAATGTTTTTTGCTCATTCTTGTGCTCATGCAGCCCGGCATACAAATAGGCATTCTGCTCCTGTGAGCACGATAAGAAAAAAGCTGTCAAGCAAAAGAGAAAAGCGAAAAGTCCGAACCTTTTAAATAAAATCACGGGGGGCATAGTATCACAGCGGGCAGGCATTGACAAGACTTATGAGAACGGGCTGTCCGAAAAAGCAACCAACTTTTGAGACAGCCTCTTGTATAACCGCAGAATATGCCCGGTATACGGGACTTTCGCCCCTTAACATATTTGCTTAATCGAAGAGCCGGTACCGGTTTTTATGACTTCGATTTTTTGCGGAATACAGCTTTGCAGTTCGCTGACATGGGAGATAATCCCGACCATCCGGTCTCCGCGTATTTCGTCTAAAATACCGATAGCATTTTCCAGCGCTTTCTCGTCGAGCGTGCCGAATCCTTCATCAATAAACATCGAATCGAGCCTAATGCCGCCTGCCCGTACTTGCAGAGAGTCGGCAAGTCCCAGTGCAAGGCTGATCGATGCCATGAAAGTTTCTCCTCCTGAAAGGGTTGCAGAAGGGCGGCATTTTCCCGTATAGGCATCGGCAATTTCTAAATCAAGCCCCCGGTAGCCTTTTCCCGAACCCTGCTCCTCGCTGACTGCAAGCCGATACCGCCCTTCGCTCATCCGCTCCAGCCGCTTATTGGCAAATTCCGTTACTTCATGCAAAAAAGATGAGAGAATCCAAGTGTCGAATTGCAGTTTTCGCGGATTGGTACCGGTGAGGTCTTTTGCTAACGAGACCCAGCCCTGTGCTTCTGCTGTCTTTGTGTTGAGCGCCTCGGTGTATTCCATATATTGGGTATGCAGCATTTCAAGGTTTGTTTTTTTTGCATTCAGTACTTCCAACCGCGACTGTATTTCATCATACCGCTGCCGTAATGCTTCAACCGCTGCTTCTAATTCCTCAAGATTGCGGGACTCCGCCGTGCTCAGCTCTTTTTTCAGCCCAGCAGCGGCTTGTTTATACGCAGTATATTGTTCATAAAAGCTTTCTACTTCCTCATTCCACTGCCGTATATCCAATTCGCTGCATACTGCCTGTTCAAGTTCATCTAAATGCGCAAAGCCCTCTTTTTTATAGTCTGCCTCAAGCTGGGTTTGTTTCTTACCAAGCTGCTGCCGGTTGTCTTCCTCATGCGCTTGTGCGGCAGACAAGGAGCCACGTATTCCCTCAAGTTTCTGTGTAGCCTCGGCTGTATCGGTATGATAAGCATTGACGGTCAGCTTGAGTTCCTCCAGCAATGCTTCACACTGCTCCAATGCTGTTTCGGCATCCGCAGTTTCCGCAGCAGCTGCTCCTGCTCTGGGAAGGGCAGTGAGAACATCCGGCAGCTGAGAAAAGGTACGGTCAAACAACCGGCGTTTTTCCTGCAAAACAGCAGTTACGCTGCTCAGCTGCTGCCGGAGTTTTTGCAGCTGCTGTTCACAGCTGCGGCTGGTATGCTGCAAGCGGATAATGTCCTTTTCGTATACTTGCTTTTCAGTTACTGCCTTGCCGGATGCATTACTTGCCTGCAGCGCTTCATTGATCTGCCGGGACGTTTCTTTCACCCGCTGTTTTGCCTCATCTTTCGTACGCGGAAATGGAGCTGCCCCGCAGGCTTGCAGCTGCTGCTCTAAAGATTCAAGAGCTGCAGCACATTCATCGTACTGAATTTGATAGCTTGCCGTTTGAGCTTCTGCTCCGGCAAGCTGCTCCCGCGCCTGAGCCGCCTGCTCTTGCAGATCATCAGCCCGCTGTTTTGCTTCTGCAATGCGTTCGTCAAAGCTGAATGCGCTGTGAACGCTATCGTGTGCCGGTGCAGGGTGATGTACCGAACCGCACACAGGACAGGGAGTTCCTTCTTCCAGCTGTTCTGCTAGAGATGCGGCTGTTCTTTGCCGTTCTGCACTCCGTTTTTCTTCATCCAGTAAGGCTACCTGTTCGGTTTGAATACTGTAACTTTTGGTAAGTGCTGCCAGCCGTTCCCGGATGCGTGCCGCTGCCTGTGTATGGCTGCGGAGCAAGATAGTCAGTTCTTCCTGTTTGCCCACACGATCCTGCAGCTGTTTTTCCAACCCGATCTGAGTTTTGAGTGTGTCATAGCGCTGGGTACGCGCCGGATATGCTTCTATCAGCGGGATGAGTGCAGCGGCTTGTGCTTGAGCTGCTGCAAGCGCTGCCTCGCTTTCCTGCAACTGTGCTTCAGCAGCGGCGGCTGTATCGGTAAGTTTGGTTTCTTCATCGGCTGTGGCATGAATCTCCTGCTCCAGCACCGCAGCTTTTTGTAGAGAATCTATTACGGCATAGAGGCTATCCCGCTGTTGTTCTTTTTCGGTTATCTCCGGCAGCCGCTGCTGCAAACCTTGTATGAGTTCTGTCTGCGTTAAAAGCCGCTGCTGAGTTTCTTCTATTTTGTGTGCATCAGCAGCACAGGCAGCCTCCAACTCACGGACTTGACGAAGCTGCACAGCAAGCGGCGCTGCACGCTGCGCTTTTTGTATTGTCTCTTTTAATGCACGGATAGAATCTTCACGAGTACGGCATGCTTCCAGCTCTTCTTGCACGTGAGCCAGTTCCTTCCGCTTATCTGCTAAGATTTTTTCCTGCTCCAGCTCTGTGTTCTTTGTCTGTAAGGCTTTCAGTACTGAACCGTGTTCATCCCGCATCAGGGCAATCTCATTCAGCAGCTCTGCATGATCGCTTTCGTACCGGTGATACACAAAATGCTCTTGCATACTCTTCACGTTTGCTTCTATTCTCTGCACTTCCTCTTGCAGTTGATCCGAACGTTTTTTTGCTGCGTCCATAAGCTCGCTATACCGATGTATGGGGAAGAGCCGCATCAATATATTCTTCTTATCGTTTGATGAAGCACGCAAAAAATGAGCAAATTCCCCCTGCGGTAAAAGGACAATGCGGCTGAATTCAATGTCTGTTAGTTTTATCAAGTTTTCGATGGACTTATCGGTTTCCTTTTTGTTGGTTGAAGACTGATTGACCCAGCTGCCGTTTTCGTAGTGTTCTAAGGAAACTTCTTCTGCGCTTTCTGTTTTCCGTCCCTCCTTGGTATAGGGAAGACGGCGCTTAATCCGATACAGTTGCGAGCCGATAGAAAATGTCAATATAACGTCGGCAGCGGCATACTCATCCGCAAAATGACTCCGCAGATTCCGCGTACTGTCCGATCTGCCGCCGAGCGGCTTTCCGTAAAAAGCATAGGAAATAGCATCAAAGAGCATGGTCTTTCCTGCGCCGGTTTGCCCGCAAATTAAGAAAAGAGTACCGAGGTCTTCAAAGTTGATGGTGTGTTCACCGTTAAACGGACCGATATTGCGAAGTACGAGGGTTTTAGGTCTCATGCGGAACCTCTTTACAAAGCTGCTCAAAAAGCTCTTGTTTTAGTTGATTGGTTTCTCCATTGATCAATGTTTCAAAACGGTTAAAATTTTCCAGTAAGGTGAGCGGATCCTCTGCCGTCCGCTCGTGTTCCTGCAGCTGCGGTTCTGCTCCGTTTTGCACCCTGTCCATAAAACTCTTTTGCCGGATGCTGAGCAAAAATGGAAATTTCTGCCGCAAGAGCTGCATAGGATGGGTAATAACCTCCGGGTCAGTCAAGGTGATTTCCAGATAGCAGCTGCTCCATTCGTCATAGGTATGTCCGGTAAAAAAGGCTGCAAAAAAGTCTTCCAGCCGTTTAAGCGGACGTTCTGCCGCAATAGGAATCCGTTCTATGCTGAGCGGAGCCATGATGCGTTCAGTACAGGTTTGTTTCTCGGCAAAACTGTCTGTAAGCAAGGGCAGCTGTGTTTCTGCTCCGCTCTGCGGCTTTCTCGTTGCCTCTTTTTTTTGCTGCGCTGTAGTATTCTTTTTTTTCGGTGTGCAATCAATATCGATAGAAAGGACGCACTTTGAATCCTCCGATTCATCAAATGAATACGCAAGGGGAGAACCGGCATAGTACATTCTATCCGTTACCCGCTGACAGCGGTGCAAATGACCGAGGGCTGTGTAATCAAAAAAAGAAAAGAGTTCGGGATTGATATACTCTGCCGTACCGATAAAACTGCGTTCACTTGCTGAACTTTGCCCGCCGGTGGTAAACAGGTGCGCAATTAACAGGGCTGGAATATCCGGCTGTACTGCTTGGTGGAGTATTTTTGATGCAACTGCTGCCATTTCTGCCTGAGAATCACCGGTTACACCATATACAGCCTTCGTTTCTTCCGGAAAAGAGCCGAAACTTAAAAACGGCAGCATATACACTGCAAGTTTTTCATCTTTCTTTGTAAGGATGACAGGTTTGTCAAGTTGTGCGGTGTTCGGAGCAATATAAATGCGCTGGGTTTGGAGTATTTCGTGCGCAAATGCGAGCCGTTGTGCTGAATCGTGATTACCCGGAATAATGAACACTGCCATATCCGGACAGCGTTCACGTATCTGTGCGAGGAATCGGCTGAAAAGCGAAACACTTTCAGCTGAAGGAATTGCGCGGTCATACACATCACCGGCAATCAGCAATGCGGTATAGTCTGCGGCACTGAGAATCGCGCAGATATCATCCAGCATTTTTTCCTGCACATTCAGCAGCGGCATTTCGTGCAAGGTCTTGCCTAAATGGAGATCGGCAACATGGAGCAGTTTCATAGAAGTACTCTATCCTGAAGATATATTGTATGTAAAGGGGAAAAAATCCGGAGCTGCTGCTAAAAATGTAATTTTTCAAATAATTTTTATAACCATTTTGAAATGCAGCTGTTTAGTATGGTACGATAAAACAAAGCCGCTCTACCTCATAGCCTTTTTATCTGCCTACCGGGGATATGTGTACACTCCATGCTTTTCATAACAAGGAAATCTTCCAATCTGTTACAGGTTGAACCGGTTTCCAACGGTATCATCCACTTTTTACTTGAAGGAGAATTTATGCAAATTAAATTGCACTACAAAGAGAATCAAAAGGATGCTGATAAAATTACCGCTTTTCTCTCAAATGTATCTGACCGCTTTCTATTTCATATTCCGCTGTATGAAATTACAAAAATATTCAATATGAAGCGGGAAGATGTACTCAATATTTTTATTCAGGGAGTATACGACGGCGTTTTTATCCTCGAGTGGATATATCATTGCCCAATCTGCGGTAATGTTGCATTTGAAGCGCCTTCGCTGCATTACGCTTCCTCTCAAAATTTCTGCACTGCCTGTAATAAGGTGTTTAACAACACTCTTGATGACAATATTGAGGTATGTTTTTCAATTCATCCGCAGTTAAAAGTACTCGATCCTTCATTTCAAGCACAGTATATGGCTGATATTGGGCAAAATATTCATAACGGGAAATTACGCAGCTGGGAACATCCCCATGTATTGCGGGGTGTTGATATTGTGCAAAACAATCTCTACCGGACTTTGATGGCATCGGAGCTGCTGATAGGCGGGCAATCCCTTCTATTGAAGCAGGCAACGGTTTTATTCACCGATCTCAATGCATCCACACGGTTCTATCTCGATCAAGGGGATGTAAAAGCCTTCGTGCTGGTAAAAGAATATATCCGCATTTTTTTTGATATTATTGAATCCTACCATGGGGTGCCGGTAAAAACCATGGGAGATTCTATCATGGCTGTGTTTAGCGATCCGTGTCTTGCGTTTGATGCTGCGGTAAAAGCTCAGCAGATATTAACACAACAAGTACAAAACAGAGCTGAAACAGAACGCTTGGAAATCAAAATGGGGCTGCATAGCGGTTCCGCATTGCTTGTAACACTGAATAATCGTCTTGATTATTTCGGCTTAACCGTAAATCTTGCCGCTCATATCCACCGTACAGCACGTGCAAATGAGATTGTTATTTCTCAAAAGCTTTATGATAATCCCGCGATTAAGCGGTCTATCCGTGCCGTTACTACGACCGTGCAAAAACAGCAGATACGCTTTAAGTATATAGCGGATGACTATACGCTTTATCATATTAAAGTGCCGAATGAAGGTACGGCAGTTGCAGCAAAAGGAGAAGCAGGAGCGTCCAACAGCACTATGCCGGTGTAGGGAGAAAACTGCATAAATAAAAAAACAAAACCTTGACTTTTCCTACAAAGTCCCGTACACTAAATATATGAACTTGAAAACTGTTTTGACACCTGAAACTGTCAACCTTCATTTAAAAGGGACCTCGAAAGAGGCAATTATCGATGAGTTGCTTGATATGCTCGTTCAAGCAGGAAAGGTAAAAGATAAAGCTGTTGCCCGTGCCTGTGTGTTAGACCGTGAACATAAAATGTCTACCGGTATGAAGCATGGTATTGCTATACCGCACGGAAAAACAGATTCTGTGAGCGATCTTGTTGCCTGTATCGGTATTTCGGATAATCCGGTGGATTTCGATTCGCTTGATCAGGAACCCTGCCGAATTTTTATTATGACGCTGTCACCGATTGATAAGACCGGACCTCATTTGCAGTTTTTAGCAGAAGTAAGTCTTTTATTCAAAAGTGCTGAAAAACGGCAAGAAATACTGAATACAAAAGATAAGTCCGAAGTTATTCGTATTTTAACCGAATAGGGAACAGGTTCAATCGAATCCGCGTAAGCGGATAAGTAGGATGTAAGGAGGCTTTATGCTTGTAAATGTAATAACAGCAGGTGATGCTGTCAGTGAAAAATTAATGACGTACTGTAACGGTCTTCCTGATGTCGATAAAAAAGTTATGGACGGGGCATCTGATGAAGGGAAGAATTTTATGAGTGCGCATGGAGTATCAGCTGCTCCGATGGTTGTTGTTCTTGATGAAGATGGAAAAGAGCTTTTAAAGACCATCGATATGCCGGAGCTTGAAAAGTTCTTTGCATAGTAAGTTGCCGTCTTGTGTTAAGAGAGCCATTGTGTGCATTTTTTAACGGTATGTGTATGTTCGTATACCGGTAAGCGCTTCTGCTCTAAAATAGTGAAAATGCTGTTTCTCAGCAATAAAAAAGCCTCTCAGGAGTTCTCCGTGAGGGGCTTTTTGTTTCATGCAGTGTAGTAAGCGCATAATGACTGTGTTAAGCTATGAAGATTTTTGTGCCAGCAGAATCATAGTACGGGCTTTTTCGTTATAGGGAGAGCGGTCAAAATCTCCGTATATTTCAACGGAATGGAATCCGGCTTTGAGTAGGAGTTCCCGCAGCTCGGTAGCAGCATAGAGACGCTGCACAAAGCAATGATCGGCTTTGAGTCCTTCTTTTGTGTACAGCTGCCAGTGGGAACGTAAACCCTCCCATGCGCCTTCAACGGAAAAATCAGTAAGTACGGTGTAACCAGCCCGTTCAAACCATTCACCTGCAGTAAAATCACGCACAGCAATTTCTCGCCCAAGCATTTCGAGGATAAAAAAGCCTCCCGGTTTTACTGACTCTGCAATATTATGTAAAATTTGAGCATCTTCTTGAATCGTTTTGCAGTAACCGAAGCTGGTATACATATTTACTGCAATATCAAAGGCTGCTGGGCGCACAAAATTTCGTAAATCTGCCTGCACCCATTCTATTTCTACCTTTTCTGCAGCTGCAGCCTCGGCCCCGGCATCCAAAAAGGGACGTATCATATCCACCCCGGTAACCTGTGCACCGCAGAGGGCAAGTTCAACGGAAATACGCCCTAAACCGCAGCCGGCATCTAAAATATGCAGTGAATGCGGATCACGGTCTTTTCCGGCAAGTTTAAAAATACCTTCAGCAACAGCAGAGGCTTCAGCCCATCGTGAAGAATCAAACATAATGGGAGCATATTGCACCCAAAAATCTTCATTTTCAAACCAATCATTCATAGTATGTCTCCGCGGTAAATGTTGATAACAATCTTTCAACTTTTAGAGCCGGGTACGGTAACAGCCGGTGAGGGGGTAGAACGGTTGATGCTGCCGTCAACCGTTAGTTTTTGTTTGAGAACCCCTGCACGGTGATTTTCCGAGTCCAGCTCAAGCGCACGGTTCAACATGGTGATTGCATCTGAAATTCCATTCCGTTTGACGTATATCTTTGCTGTTTCGTATAATATTTTGCTTTTAAGCTTTTTATCGGAAAAGAGCACAGCAGCGCGGTTAAAGCAAGTTACAGCCTTATCCGGCTCATTGCGGGCATCATAAATATATGCCTGATTAAGCGCTGCAGCGCCTGCATACCGCGTGTCTTGTGCCGCATCTGCAAAGTGTTTGAGCGAGGCTGTTGAATAGCCTTGGACAGCGCTGCGGATTCCATTGTAAAACGCATTTTCTGCCTTATTTTCGGTTTTCTCAATACTGAAACAGGCATTAAAATCGTTTGAAACAGCAAAGTACCAGCGGGCATAGGCATTTATAAGCGGATTGTGCTGGTGATCTTCCAATAACTTCCACATCTCTCCGTTGCCTTGCGTATAATTTTTCGGCAGGAGATAGCGGTACCGGAAATTTTCCAGTAAGAACCGGAGGTCTTCTTTGTTCATTGCGATTGCATGATCCAGCACTTCTTCCGCTGAAAGTGTAAATGCTGAAGATACAAAAAGCGCTTTTTCCATTTCGAGCGAAAAGAAATCCTTATTCTGCAAGTATTCAGTTAAGGTATCTTTTTGTGTATTTGCGGCGCGAATCGCAGCATAAGAGCGGACATATTGAGCAACCGCAGGATAATAGCCCGGATCCTGCGTCATGCATTCGATGAGTATTTCCGCCTTTTCCTGTTGGGTAGGGGCAGTCATGGCTAAATTGTAGAAGACATCATTTGATAAATCAGGATAGCGGTCGATATATGCCTGCCAATAACCGCGCGCCTGTTCCAATTCACCCAAACCTGCGCTTGCATCAGCTGCCAGCATAATATGCCGCCGGGCGTATTCAAATGCCTTGGGATTATTCTCAGGGAGACCAGCCATATCAGCATACGCTAGGGTATAGACAAGATCATCCAATACAGGCTTAAAGCTGCCGATATCATAAGCTAAGCATGACCAAAAATAGGGATTATGAAGGGCTTCTTCTTTGCTGATAGAAGACCGGAGAGCCGCAGCGGCAGCAATATCTCCCTTATAAGCAAGCAATACTGCCGCATTTTCTAGAAAGGTATGTTCACCGGTAAGCCTGTAGCCATATTTCCATAGAGCAATCGGTGTTTGATGTGTCCCATTGACCGTATCTGCTTGTATAAGAGCCTCTGCTCCGAGCCCGGCATACACGGTGTCTGCTAAACTGTCGGCGGCGGATGCGGCATCATTCAGTTTATTTTCCTGTAATAAAATAGAAACCATAGCCGCATTCAGCATTGCATCAGCAGGATGCTTTTTTAACCCAGCTTGAATGGATTGCACAGCTTGAACAGGCGCATGCAGTTGCAATTCCCGCTTTGCTATACTTAAATAATGAAGAGGTGTTTCCGCTTTCTTCCTGAGCGCCTGTAAAGTATTGAGAGCTTTCTGCTCCCGCCCTTCTTCTATTGCAGCATCAACCGAACCGAGCTTTTGCTGAAAAACCTTATTTTTATCAGTCTTTGAACATGAGGCAGCACTGATTATGAGGAAAAGAGAAATACAGGCGAGAAAAAAAAGCTTATGTTGTAACTTGTTCATGCGAACAGTCTAAACACTCTCTTTTGATACTGTCAAGTACTCCGTTTACAAACTTGAAAGAATCATCCGTACCGTAGTTACGGGCAATAGTAACAGCCTCGTTAATAATAATCCTTGGGTCGGTTTCCCGTTGAAACAGGAGGGAATAAGCGCCAAGCCGCAGAACAGCTCTATCAACCGGCATTAACCGGTTAAAATCCCAATTCTGAAGGTTTTTTCTGATTTCTGCGTCTATTTCTTCTCTATGTTCAATAGTACCGAGAAAAAGCAGACGGGAAAATAAAAAATCCTCGTCTTGCGGACTATTTTCGGTTTGGTCACTCCACTGAAACTGTAATAAATCGGTAGGCGGAAGAGCGCCGACATCCCAAGCATAGAGTGCCTGAAAGGCGAGAATCCTTCCGCGTCGTCGTCCAATAGCCATCTTTTACCACGACAGTGTTTTATCGAAATCGGCGCCGGTTTGCAGTATTTTAAAATTTTCAGCTTTGCGCAGATCATTGGTTACAGAGACAAGAGCGTTGTTAAGAGCTTCATTTTGACGCTGCATAATAACCATTTTTTTAATGTATTCGTAGAGACTGATATTCCCTCCCGGCTCTACAACATCGCTTAAGCCCAGTATTTTAGCATCTTTTTTTTCCAGTACAACAAAACACTGATAGTTCGCACCTGTTTCGATTACAGGAGATACTTCACCGGTTTTCATCTTGAAAATCTTTAAAAGCTCCTCCATCGGCATACCGAGCTGCTCTGCTGCAAGTTCTGTTTTGCTTACAAATAACTCTCCAGCCTGATAAGCGGAATTTTTCTCCTGCGATTTTGTCCGGATTTCAGTGGTTGCTTTTATATTTGCAGTAAGTTTTTTTTGGATATCTTCTATCGTTTTTTTTGCAGCGCCGGCTTTATTTTCTTTAGGTGCGACTACTAAAAAAAGCTGCACGATATCGGGCTGTACAAAAGATTGTTTATTGACTTCGTAGTATGAGCGGATTTGGTCGTCAGAGGGGCTTGCAATGGACTGTAATTCTTTTTGCTTTTTCTGCATCACATACGCTTGCGCAGTCAGCTGTGTCCGCAGAAAGTTTTTAAATTCCGCAAGGGTCATACCGTTTTGAGCTTTCATATACTCGTCAAGGGACATATTGGTATTTTCCTTGATAAGCTGAGCAAAATCAGTCTCCGTTACTTGCCGCCTTAATTGACTGGACACATACTCATTGAAGTAGTTATTTACTTCGGAGTCCATAATTTTGATACCGTCTTTTTCGGCAGCCTGTACGATTAATTTTTCGTTGATGAGACCGTCAAGAGTTTGTTTCCGTTCTTCAACAGTCATCTTCCGTCCCAGCTCTTTTTCAAGCGCTGAAACACGGGTTTTAAGCTGACCGAGCGTAATCGGCGCCCGTGCAGTGAGTTTAACCTCAGCAATAGGCTGCAGTGTTGTTTGTGCAAACGCACCGGCAGACAAGACAATCACCATACAAAATGAAATTAAATATCGTTTCATTACATCCTCTTCGCGATTTTGATTATCAGTAAACAAACAAAAAGCCGGTAAGTTACGCACCTACCCATTAAAACTTTGTTTTTTTTGCATTCTTGGCTATTTTGTCAGAACAGCTCGAATACGTCTGATCCCAGCAGAGGATGATTGCTCTTTTTGGATGGTAAAATGTCCCAACACCGCTGTATGTTCTACGTGCGGACCTCCGCATACCTCTCTTGAAAAATCGCCGATGGAGTAGACCTTTACAACATCTTCGTATTTTTCGCCGAATAACGCCATTGCTCCTAAAGACTTTGCTTCTTCAAGCGGCATCATCTCCATAGTAACCGGTAAATCCGCTTGAATTTGTTCGTTGACAATCCGTTCAACTTCGGCTTTTTCCTCAGCTGTCATCGGTTTCGGATGGGAAAAGTCAAAACGGAGCCGCTCTGCGGTGATGTTCGATCCCTTCTGCTCAACATGATCACCGAGCACCATGCGTAATGCCTTATGGAGAAGGTGTGTTGCTGTGTGGTATGCCGTTGTCTGTTCGGAATGGTCTGCCAAACCGCCTTTAAAGATTTGCTCGCTTCCGGCACGGGACAACTCCTGGTGCTTTTTGAAGGCTGCTTCAAACTCAGGCATATCGACCGTTAAACCGGATTCCCGTGCAAGTTCTTGCGTGAGCTCAATGGGGAAGCCGTATGTATCGTAGAGCTTGAAGGCAAGCCGCCCGGGAATGAGTTTTTTGGGGTTCTTTAAGAGGTTCGGCTTCATCTTTTCGTATTCGGCTTCGCCTTTTTTCAGTGTTTCAAGGAAGCGTTTTTCTTCAGCTTCCAGCTCTGCCGTAATAGCCGCCGCTTTTTCTTGTAATTCGGGGTACGCCCCTTTGTATTGTTCGATGACAACCCGTGCCGGAGCGGAGAGGAAAATGCCGTCGATACCAAGCTTTTTCCCATGCCGGACAGCCCGCCTGATAA
This sequence comes from Treponema sp., assembly GCF_052169735.1. Classification (GTDB taxonomy): domain Bacteria; phylum Spirochaetota; class Spirochaetia; order Treponematales; family Treponemataceae; genus Treponema. The sequence continues at coordinate 21,782 of NZ_JBQNBW010000010.1, read as the reverse complement.
TACGGCGCAGCACGTATCCTGCACCAATGTTGGAGGGCACTACCGATTTGGGGTCTCCAAGGATAACCGTTGCTGCACGGATATGGTCACAGATAATGCGGACAGATACATCTTTTTCAGAATCGCTGCCGTACCGGTAGCCGGTTATGCCTTCGATTGAGCTGATAAGAGGGGTGAAAATCGGGGTGTCGTAGACTGATTTTTTGCCCTGCAGCATAGCTACCGTACGTTCTATTCCCATGCCGGTATCTACGCAGTGCCGATCCAAAATGCGGTATGAACCGTCCTGCTCTTTGCGGTACTGCATAAACACGTCATTCCATATTTCGACATATTTACCGCAGCTGCAGCCCGGACGGCATTCCGCACCGCACACGGGTTTTCCCGTATCAATGAACATTTCAGTATCCGGTCCGCACGGCCCTGTTTCTCCTGCCGGTCCCCACCAGTTATCTTCGCGGGGCAAAAAGTGAATCCGCTCTTTGGGAATACCGAGCCGAGTCCAAATCTTCGCCGATTCGGTGTCGCGGGGTACTTTGTCGTCTCCTGCAAAGACAGTAACGGAAAGTAAGTCAACCGGAATATTGAGGTAGTCCGGACTGGTGAGAAACTCAAAGCTGTATTCGATTGCTTCTTTTTTGAAATAGTCACCGAGTGACCAGTTTCCGAGCATTTCAAAAAAAGTGAGGTGCGATGCATCTCCCACTGCCTCAATGTCTCCGGTGCGTATACATTTTTGATAGTCTGTTAAGCGGGTTCCGGCAGGGTGCGGTTCTCCCATCAGATAGGGCACAAGCGGGTGCATACCTGCGGTGGTAAACAATACCGTGGGATCATTTTCAGGGATTACCGATTTGCCGGAAATTTCCGTGTGGTTTTTGCTTTTAAAAAATGCGATATACTTGGAACGAAGTTCGTCTGCTGTAATGTTCTTATTCATAAGTGAATATAGTAAAAAAAGCTGCCTAACCTGTCAACTATCCGCATTGCACCCGCTGAAAGGTTTTGGAATTGACAGGATATACCGGTATTCTGCATTGTTTTTATAATCTTTTCACGAAGGTAACCGATAGACGCACAGAGCATCCGAAGCATGGAGACAACTTTTCAATGCTCACGTATTCGTGCAAAGGGTTAATGTTCACACGCTGTGCCGTAACACATGGAACCTCTAGCATCCGTGCCGGATTGCACATACAATGCAAAACATTGAGTACTGCGGGGATGCCTCAAAAGTTGGTTACCTTCGGGGTATCCCCAGCGAGTTTAAGATTAAGTAAACCTGTTCGGAAACTTCCGTTTCTGAACAGGTTACCTTGAAATGCGATGTTCTAAATCGTGCTATTTGCGCGATTTAGAACTCGTCGACCTATTCGAAAACGCAGTTATCGAATAGGTCGAGTCTTTATATATCAATGACTTAATTTTAAGCATCGCATCTAAATCTCAGGAAACTGACCAAAAACTGAAATTTTTTGACAATTTCATTACTTAATTAAATTTCATACTTGTATACCTGTGGACACCTTCTTGTTCTGTTGTCGGCAAGAACCCCCGCCCAAGGACATAGGTATCCATGAATATCAAAGCTTGGTTCTTTGAACCGATACCGGTAGTTACATCGGTGTAGTAGGCACTTTTCCAGCGTGCGCCGGGGGTAAACAGCTCAAGTGCTTTGGAAAGATCAGCCAAGCTGTCTTTTTCTGCTTCACCGTCAATAATGCGGCGGGCATATTCACCCAACCCGGCACTGACACTAAAGCCGTAAGAGAATGCCCATGTTCCAAATCTTCCGGCTCCGCCTCTATCAATAACAGACTGTTCAACTCGCTTCAAGATAGCAGCAAAGTCTCCTGTCTGTCCGGTCAGGTCAATATCAAGCGCTTCAGGATATCCCATCAGCGGAGACGGCAAATCTGCTTCAACAAAGATACCGCCGAACAGAAACAGCTGCTTCAGCAATGGGGCTGTGTGGGCATCGTTTGTACAGAAAAATGCAGTGTCTTTTCCATATTTTTCGATCCACTGCGGTACTTGCTCAAGAATAAACTGCTGTGCGCCAGCAACACCGACATCGCTGATTGGGTCAGGAGCTGTTTCAAATATAAATTTTAATCCAAGATCATTGCATGCTGTTTCCATAATTTGACAGCGTAATCTCAAGGTTTCATACGATATATGGCGCGGGAATGAAATATGTACAAATGTTTTGGCACCGAGTTCTTTTGCTGCCCAGATAATGGTATAACCGCGTGAAATGAAATCATTACTAACTGCCATATCGGCAGCAGCTTGAATAACAAGCGGATCTTCATGGGGTTCGCCTGTAAATAATAAAATGCCGGGATGTTGTTCCCGAACACGTTTAAATGCTTCTGCTGTACCGGGTATTCCTTGGTTTACGATAATAGCCTTCATTAAAGGATCTTCCGCAAGGGATGCAATCTGTGTAATAATTGTTTCTTGCTGTGACATAAAGTCATCAGGATAGGTAATATGCTGAATCATACCGCCGGTTTTAACTGAGCCGTACATTTCGATCAGTTTTTCAGCACCGCGCAGATCATCTTCCGACTGAGACCCCGTGCCTGTTACGATCCCAATGTGATACGAAGCTCTTCCGCTCTTTGGTGCAGCGATTTCTTGCTTTGTTTCAGGTGTTTCTGCTTTTTTGCTGCATCCTGCTGCAGTTAAAAGTACAGCGCTGACCAAAACAGCAAAAGCATTTATTCCTTTTTTCATGTTAAACCTCTTTTTGCTATGGTAAAGAAACATCTAAAGAAAGCTGTCACTTCTCAAAGTTGATTAAGCTATAGGGAATCTTAAAAAAACTGAGATTTTACAGATGCCCTATAATAACTCCTATGGTGATAGTAAGTTCTTAGATCACAAATGTCAAGTATTTTGCATAAACATACAAAAATGATTGCATAAAAACACTAAAATTGTATTTTTATACAAAGAAATAGTATGACTGCCGGTATGAAAACTTTGTTACAGTTTTACGAATGATGAAATCAACACCCCCGACGCGGCATGTGAGCATTACCCCTCCGCACGAATAAAATTGATAAAATTTTTCAAGTAAAGCTATTACCCGATTTGCATCAGCTCAAACAGGCTGTTGAATGCTTCGATGGCTCTGCTGCCGTACTCCGCAGATAGCCGATTACCTACAGCGGAGACCGCTGCTTTTCCATAGCGCTGCGCTTCTGCCGTTGCATTACTCAGAAGGGTAATAGCGCGTTCAACCGCAGGAGAATCGCTCCCTTCCTGTTGAGCTTGTGTAAAAAGCGCGGTGAGTAGAGGCGCATCATCGGGATATTTTTCTATATGGAGAATAACCGGCAGGCTTTTTTTTCCTTCAACAATGTCATCGCCTCGTTTTTTTCCGGCGTTTCCTATCGTGATATTTTTTACATCATCAATAATTTGAAAACCGACTCCTGAGTCTGCAAACACCGACGAAAAGGCAGCCGCTTCTGCATGAGCTTTTCCTGCCGCCCGCATTCCGGTATACACAGCCAGGACTGCCAATGCACCGGTTTTTAATTTGATCATCCGCTCATAATCCTGCCGGGATGGGAAAAAGCCTGGTGTACGGTGCCAGTGAATATCGAGCGCTTGACCTTTATGTAATGCCTGTATCTGTGTAAGCGCTGCTGCATACAGATCGAGTTTTATGTCTGCGGGAGCCTGATATACTTCAATTGATTTGAGCGCCTGAAAATACAGCCAGCTTCCTGCATTGAGGGCGGAATCCAATCCGTACACAATATGGGCAGCCGGTTTTCCGCGGCGCAATTCAGAATTATCTTCTATATCGTCATGGATAAGACTTGCCGTATGGATGCCTTCAATTAAAGGAGCAAGCGTATAAATATGCTCGTCGGTTCCGCCTGCAAAGGTATACGCAAGCAGCATTAATAAAGGTCTCCACCGTTTGCCCCCGCCGGAAAGAAGATTTGCACACGGTGCGGAAAGAAGGGTAAAAGCATCCGTATTGTGCACCGGAGTATGATTTTCACCGGCTCTTACATTGGATTCAGCGGGTACGCGGGAAAATGCTGTATGCAGTGCATGTTCTATTTTTTCAAGCTGTTGCGTAAATGAAGTATTCATAGTACTATCATAGCTGATATTTTAAAAAACGGAAACCTCTACACGTAAAACAACACGCACATTGTCGGCAGCAGACGGGCGGACAGTTCAAAAAAGAAGTTCTTGAGAGGTTTGTAATTGTACATAATAGGTCTGTTCGATAACGCAAGTTGTCGAACAGATCGACGAGTTCTAGCTCGCACAAATAGCACGGTTTAGAACATCGCATTTCAAGGTAACCTGTTCAGAAGAGGAAGTTTCCGGACTTGTTTAATCATTGAAAAACTGAAAGGAATACGAAAATCATGGGAAATCAGTATCAAGAACCGGACTATTGGTCACGGAAAGCTTTTACGGAAGGCTATCCTGCACGCTCAGTATATAAACTGGAAGAGATGCAGAAAAAATTCAATCTGTTTGGAAAAAACGATACTGTTTTGGATTTAGGTGCAGCGCCGGGAAGCTGGACAACATTTCTCCTCCGGTTTCTTTCTCCGCAAGGGCGAGTATGCGCCGTAGATTTACAGCCCCTTTCCGAACAGATACAAGACACCCGGCTCTCTTTTTTTCAAGGTGATCTCACTGATCCTGCGATGCTGGCTGCCGTAAAACAACACGGTCCTTACCGCTCTGTGATCTGTGATGCAGCGCCTGCTACAACGGGGAATAAAACCGTCGATACAGCCCGTTCGGCTTCCCTTGTTGAAATGGCGCTTTATTATGCGGAAACACAGTTGGAAAGCCATGGGAACTGCACTATTAAAATTTTTCAGGGCGGTACCGAACAACAGTACCTCAAACACATGCGGACACTCTTTAAAACTGCCCGGGCTTTTAAGCCTGAGGCATGCCGCAGCACTAGCTTTGAAACATATCTAATCGGGTTGGATTTTAAAGGATGAGAGGCTCATGTGTGCAGTTTGACTCGTCGCTGTCTCTTGAAGAAGCTCTTGTATTACTTGCTACCCTTAAAAGAGGCTTCCCACTCTAACGCCGGATGAACAGAAGAGCCGTTACTTATCCGCAAGACTTTCCAGCCATGCCGCTAGCTTTTCTTCATAGCGCGGAAAATTCTGCCGCCACCATTGTGAACAACAAAAATAGGTTCCGGCTATTCTAATGAATAACATCTGTTTGCACTGTATGCTTTTTCTGCTATACTTAAAAACATGGAAGAGCGAAAACAAGCGGCAAATAGAAATTATAAAGATTCCGTCTTTGTAGACCTGTTTAGCGAAGATACAGCAGCAAAAGAAAATTTTCTCTCATTATATAATGCCTTGCATAACACGCATCTGGATAATGTATCAGCATTGACACCATTGCGGTTAGAGCAAGGCAAATCCCTCGGACTTGCAGAAGGCAAATCTCTCGGTTCCCGTCAAGCAAAACTTGAAACAGCACGGCTAATGCTGCAACGGAATTACTCGACAGCAGAAATTTGCCTAATGACTGGACTTACTGAGGTCGAAGTAGAAACAATGTGTAATTAAGATAAGTATCTGTCATCAAAAGAGAGCTTTACAGCCCCAAATGTTTGGTTACTATAAATAATGCCGCTTTTTGCAAACTGTGAGCTTAAACGCCCACTTGATAGTCCGCCGAACAGGGTGCACCCAGCAAAACCGAAAAGCGATGCTGCAAGCGAGGCTATCGTCATCCATTTTTTGAGCGTTTCTCCACTGATGAAGAAGCACGTACGATAAGAGACTGAAAAACGGAGTATGTATGTTATTAACCATAACGGCGGAAGGAGAGAATGCCGCAGCTTTAAGCTTTTTGATGCATAAGCATCCCGATAAATTACAGCAGGTTGAGCTGTCAGTCGGTGCTGCATATATATTTTATCCCGAATACGGAACCGAAAAAGTAACAGCGGCTCTCCTTTTGGATATTGATCCCATCGGAATGGTACGCAACGCAAAGAATTTTGCCGGAAAAGATTTTTTATTGGGACAGTATGTCAACGATCGGCCGTATGTTGCGTCTTCTTTTATGAGCAGCGCAATTTCAAAGGCGTTTTCGAGTGCGATGAACGGCAACTGCAAAGAGCATCCTGAATTTATCGATATGCTGCTTGCCTTAACCGCAAAAATTTCCGTGCTGCCTGCACCGCGGGGCGGTGAACTGTTGATTAAACGGCTCTTTGAACCGCTCGGGTATACAGTTGAAGCGGAACGGCACCTGCTCGACACACAATTTTCCGAATGGGGCTATGGAAAGTATTTTACCCTGACACTTAAAAATACCCTGCCGTTGAAGGATTTACTGTCGCACCTCTACGTGCTCATTCCTGTTTTGGATACCGAAAAACACTATTTTATCACACAGAATGAAGTTGAAAAATTGCTGCAAAAGGGCAAGGGCTGGCTTGTGCAGCACCCTGAACGGGAAATTATTATTTCGCGGTATCTAATCAACCTAAAATCGCTGGTGCGTTCTGCCTTTGAAGTACTGCAGGCAGCGGAAGACGGCATCATACCCGACACTGATGATGAGACTGAACAAGATGAACTTACGAAAATAGAAGATACTGCTGCCGCTCACACTCAGCTGCAAAAAGTAAAAAAAGAGCGGCTCCATGACATACGGCTCAAACTTGTCGCAGAAAAATTGAAGCAGAGCGGGGCTGCAAGCGTTATTGATTTAGGCTGCGGCGACGGCAAGCTGCTCAGACTACTCTTAAAAGAAAAGCAGTTTACCCGGATTGCCGGTATTGATGTTTCGTATTCGGAATTGGAAAAAAGCCAAGACAAACTCCACTGGAACGAAATGCCTGAAAAGCAGCGTGAGCGGATTTCGCTCTTTCAAAGTTCACTGACCTATCGGGATAAACGGTTCAGCGGGTTCGATGCCGCAGCCGTTGTTGAGGTAATAGAACACCTCGATCCCAACCGCTTGCCTGCGTTGGAAAAATCGCTGTTTACCTACGCAAAGCCTCAGACCATTGTGCTGACTACGCCGAACCGGGAATACAATGTGCGGTACGAAAATCTTTCAGCAGGAAAAGTGCGGCACAGTGATCACCGGTTTGAATGGACACGCTCGGAATTTGCAGCATGGGCGGAACGGGTTGCGCGTGAAAACAATTATACGGTCGCATTTTTCCCAGTCGGTGAAGAAGAAGAAAACATAGGAGCGCCGTCTCAAATGGCGGTATTTACGTATGGAAATTAGTATACCAAAGACAGCCTTAGTGCTGCTCGTGGGCGCTTCCGGCTCAGGCAAGAGCAGCTTTGCTAAAAAACATTTTGCTCAGTATGAAACCGTTTCGTCGGATGCGTGCCGCGGTATTGTTTCCAATGATGAAAATAATCAGGCAGCCTCAAACGATGCCTTTGAACTATTCTACTATATTATTTCGATGCGGTTGAAAAAAGGCTTACTCACGGTTGCGGATGCAACGAATATTCAGCCTGATGCACGGAAAAAACTCATCAACATTGCCCGCTCCTTTCACGTCCTGCCTGTTGCCATTGTCTTTGATATGCCGCAGGAGCTATGCGAAAACAGGAATAAGGAGCGCACAGACCGGAACGTTTCGCCCCATGTTATCCGGCGGCAGCTGCAGGACTTAAAGCGTTCCCTCCGGAGCATAAAAAAAGAAGGCTTTGTAAAACTCTACACATTCCGGTCGGAAGAAGAGTCTAATGCCGTTACTTCGATTATACGGGAGAAGCTCTATAACGATAAGGCTGAGCTGCATGGTCCCTTCGATATTATCGGAGATGTACACGGCTGTTACGAAGAGCTGATTGAGCTGCTGCGAAAACTCCGCTATATAATAGAAGAAACAGCAGATGACGGAACAAACTACGGGTTAAAAGTCAGCCATCCTGAAAACCGCACGGTCATTTTTTTAGGTGATTTGATTGACCGAGGCCCCGCATCGCCCGCTGTACTCAAACTGGTTATGAGCATGGTTAGAAGCGGTACTGCGCTCTGTGTACCGGGCAACCATGATATGAAACTCTACAAAAAGCTCACCGGAAAAGCAGTGCAGGAAAAACACGGCTTGGCTGAAACACTCCGGCAGCTGGAAGGTGAAACTGATGTATTCAAAAATGACCTAAAAGAATTTTTGCAGGGGCTTATCAGCCACTATGTGTTGGATTCAGGAAAGCTCGTAGTTGCCCATGCGGGACTCAAAGAGGAGATGCAGGGACGCGGTTCGGGAGCAGTACGCTCGTTCTGTCTGTATGGAGAAACCACCGGAGAAACGGATGAATTCGGCTTACCGGTGCGGTACAACTGGGCAGCGGAATACCGTGGACGTGCAAAGGTTGTGTACGGACACACCCCTGTGCCATCCGCACAATGGCTGAACAACACCATCGATATTGACACGGGCTGCGTCTTCGGCGGCTCCCTCACCGCGCTGCGCTACCCCGAAGAGGAACTCGTTTCGGTACCGGCTCACACAATGTACTGCGAACCGGTAAAGCCACTTGAGGTAGCAGAACTCAGCAGCGCGACAGGCCAAGCAGTCCTGCTGCCAATGAACGAGGAGGCAGTACCTCCAGTTGGCAGCGGAACAACGCAGCCGTCGGGGGACAAAGCAGCAGCACGCACCGCTGGCAGCAAAGCTGTACAGCCGCCGGTCAATACAGCGGCTTTGAACAGAGCGGCAGTGTACGGTGCATCGAACACGCTGAAAAACCTGCAAGCGGATGGCAGCAACCCTGCACACCATACAATCATGTCATTGCAGCAGCAAGATGATGATGTACTCGATATAGAAGACGTAACGGGGCGGCGGATTGTTCAAACACGGCTGAAACACAACATTTTGATTCGGCAAGAAAACTCCATCGCTGCCCTTGAAGCGATGAGCCGGTTTGCAGTAAACCCCAAGTGGCTTATCTACCTGCCGCCTACCATGTCTCCCTGCGAAACAAGCACACTCGACGGCTTTTTGGAATATCCCGCCGAAGCAATCGGCTATTACAAAAACCGCGGGGTTCAAGCGGTGGTTTGCGAAGAAAAGCACATGGGTTCCCGTGCGGTACTCATTATCTGTAAAGATGAACAGACCGCAGCGCACCGCTTCGGTATTACCGGGGAAGGCTTTGGTATCTGTTATACCCGCACGGGGCGGAATTTCTTTAACGAACCGGAAACCGAACAAGCGTTTCTAACAAAGGTACGGGATGGGCTTACCCGTTCAGGCTTTTGGGAAAAGCATCAGACCGATTGGGTGTGTCTGGATGCAGAACTGATGCCGTGGTCGGTAAAGGCTCAAAGCCTTATTCAGGCGCAATATGCAGCAACGGGATCTGCGGCGCTCAATGCACTTGCGGAAGCGGAAGCAGTGCTGCATTTAACGGCACAGCGCGGTATAGAAGGCGCTCACGAGATGCTGCATACCTTTGCAGAGAAAAAGCAGGCAGCGGAAAAATTTGTTTCCGCATACCGCGCCTATTGCTGGGAGGTTACCGGCATTGATGATTACAAACTTGCGCCGTTCCATATTTTAGCAACAGAGGGTGCTGTTCATGCCGATAAAACCCACCAATGGCACATGGAACAGATCGCCGAGATATGCCATGCGGATTCCACGCTTTTTAAACTAACGCCGTATAAAATGGTGCATTTGGACAACGAGGCGGAAATTGCCGATGCGGTAGCGTGGTGGCTTGAGCTGACGGGTAGGGGCGGCGAAGGAATGGTGGTAAAGCCGTATCAATTTACCGCTTATGGTACGGACGGTACGCTTTTGCAGCCTGCCGTAAAATGCCGTGGGAAAGAATATCTCCGGATTATCTACGGTCCGGAATATTGCAAGCCGGAAAATCTTACCCGGCTTAAAAAACGGGGACTTGCAAAAAAGAGGAGCCTCGCCCTCCATGAGTTCGCCCTCGGTATCGAAGCGCTCGAACGCTTTGTACGGAAAGAACCGCTCCGGCGTATTCACGAAAGTGCATTCGGCGTGCTTGCTATGGAAAGTGAGCCGACCGACCCGCGGCTGTAAAGAATAGGTTATTTCCCAAAACGGTATCGGAACCCTGTGCTGAGATTGATTAAATCAAATCCCGCAGGGATAACCGATAATGACAGATCCCATGCATTGTTAACGCAGAAATTACATTCAAATTCACCGCCATACCAAATAAAACGATATTCCCACTTTTCGAACGGATTGCCTTTTAAGAATTTTTCTGCTATATCATAGCCCTTCAGCCGAAACCAACTTTGCCGGTATATCAGGGTCGGACCAATTCCTATATTTACTGAAAATTGCTTAATTTTGAACAGACGGAGCCGGAAACCAAGATGCGTGTACCCTAAAAATTGCAGTGCGCAATCGCCATATAAGCCCTGTACAAATTTTGCTGAAAGTATATCATCAACAATAAAATATTCGAAATTTAGTGTGCCTCCGGGATTATACACAAACACTCCGCGGGAATCAAATTTAAGCGGCATGAGCGGCGCATTAGGGGAACCTTTAGGATGCAAGCTAAAACTTATAAATTTAACCCCGGCAGCGAACCGTTCTGCATACAGCGGCGTTATTAAGCACAACAATATTCCTAAACAAAGATTTCTATTTATTTTGATCAAAGATGAATAACGAAGTATAGAGCCAATTGACATAACAGAGATAAGTATCCGTATATTATATTGCGGAACTGTATAATACACGGATAAGCATTTTTATTTTGTGACTTTTATTGTTCTAGAGCCTATAGAGAACGGTCCTAAAAATAAATTGATCAACCAGTCAACGAACCCGTAATACGTTTCAATTTTATAGTCAGCAGTCTCACCGGCTACTGTGTTTGTATCTGAGTTCCCTAGCGGCACTAATCCCCATAGAGCATACCACTGGCGGCTCTTTTCTACTACGCCGGTTTGTGAACCTTTTCCTACGGTATGCCTATGTGACATACAGCTTGCTCCCATGGTTGTGAGGGCAATCAAAAGTAATAGCAGTGAAATCATTTTTAAAACACTGTGTTTTTTCATAGCAATCCTCCGGTTTATTGTACTGTGTTGTATGTGATGAAGTTCGGTTTCTTATTTTAACGGTTCCGCAATATCCGTATTACTCTTGGCAAAATAGATATACGTTTTCACCTTACTTCAGCACCAGCTGACCAAGGAGTCCCATAACCGGGAACCTGCCCAACTGCTTAAACCTGCCTAGTCAGGGACAACAGTTTAAGATAATAAATTTCCTTCCATATTACCCCCCCCCCCCCCTCTTAATGTCAAGTAGACGTGGATTATGCAAGTGGGAGCATTAAAATTATAAAGCTGTATTGCATAATAACTTATGTTATTTTCTTTTATAATATTTTAGCGAAAATTATTAGCATAATCTTTTAGAGTATCTGATTAACAAAGAGTGGGTACCGGTCATGCAGAAAAGAATTTCTATTTGACAAAAAACAGAAGGAGAGGGCTGTAAAATTATGCAGAAAAAAGCCCTCTAAAACACATCTGTCTTAGAGGGCTTTCATACAAGAGCTGTTTCACCGGTATTATTCCGGCGTTTCTTTATATAGTCCTTGCACGATCTCCGTATCTTAGCGCTTATTTTGGTAACCGCAAAAGCTCAGAAAGTGCAAAGGCAGCTATCAGAGAAGCTGCGCTGCATATTTTAGAACACTGTCTGCTCTGTAATCGGTGTTTGTAACGCTTTTAATGCCTTTTCAACAAGCGCACGGCGTAATTCTTTTTCGTCTTTTGCATTCATTGCCGGGTTTCCAAGCGGGTGCGGAATTGCTACCGCCGGTACAATTCTATTTGCACCTACTGTCTTTGAAATCGGAACGACGGTTGCAATATGCACAACCGGCAAAACTTTCTCGATTTCTTTAACCATCGTTGCACCGCAACGAGTACAGGTGCCTCACGTGGAGGTAAGAACGACTGCCTGAACACCGGCGTTTACAAGCTTTCCGGCAATTTCAGCAGCAAAGCGCTTTGCATTCGCAACGCTGGTACCGTTACCAACAGTTGTGTAATAGAAGTCGTGCAGCTTTCCGATTTTATGCTCACGTTCCATATCACGCAAAACATCAACCGGCAAAACACGGTTGGGGTTTGCATTACAGTAGGTTGGGTCATAACCGCCATGTGCTGTTTCGCTGTTTTCGGATGTCAGCTCTGCAAGTCCTGCAATGGAGTACTCGCCGTAGTGAGAAGCAGAAGAGGCTTCGATATGGTCGGGGTTTCCCTTCGGGACAACACCACCGGAAGTAACCAATGCAACCACTGCCTTGGAAATATCGGCAACGGGTGCATGCGGCGGTACGCGGTCGAACACCGGCATCGGATATTCGGTAACAAAGGCTTCGCCCTTGAGCTGCTTCACGAGCATATCAACGGCACGTTTTGCACCGCGATCTTCTGCAAAGTAATTCTGGCGGATACCGCGCGGCAGTAAACCGTCAGCTTCAACATCGATTGCTTCGCCGTTTAATACTTTCTTTGCAACCGCTGCGATTGCCGGTACTGCTTTCCGCATATCGGCAGCAGAGTTCTTTGTTTTCACCGTGTACATAAATGCTTTGAACACATCGTACCCGGGGTTTTCTTCGTACAAACCGGAGATGGCAGGAATACCAAGCCCTGCAGCAGCCTTTGCAGCACCGCCGCATGCCATACCGTAACGGCCTGCGTTAAAACCGGGACCTGCGATCAGGAGGTCAGCTTCCTCTTTCTTGAGAACATCCTGAATAAATGCCATACACTCATCGGTATGATCGTTAAAATAGTTATCACCGCAGATAATTGTCTTAACAATCTTCCCGGCATCGCCGAGACCGCCCTGAATACCCATACCGGGTCCGGCATTTCCGTCGATTACCTCAATTTTGTAATCTGCTACATCTTCTCCGCCCTTTCCGGCAAAGAATTGATTGATATAATGTACAATCTTTTTCATTGTCTACCTCTTATAGTCCGCGTGCGGATAATTTCCAGAAGCCCAACTCATTGGTTGCTCCGGTAATAACCTGGAGCTCTGCTTCAATGCTTCCGTCTTCATGCAAACTGCCATCCCATGCACCGGCAATAACATTTGCCTGTTTGGGATCTCCAATTACCACGTCCATCTTCGGCAGCTTGATAACCTGATTAGCGTTTCCGTTGGACACAACTGCATCAGCAGAGGGATGAGCGTCAGCAAGAGACTGGCTTGCACCGTCCTGACCTGCATATTCGTCAGTCAACAATACGGTTTTAATGCCCTTTGCAGCAATCTTGCGGCAGTTCATCATCAAGTCAGCATCCGGATTTCCAAATCCTTCCTCGGAGATAATAACTGCATCAAGTCCAAGCTGTTCAGCAAGCCGCGCAGTCAAGGATGAAGAGCGTTCTTTGTCCGCCAAGGTTACGTTCTCGTTGGTAACGATAACACCGATAAAGTTATAATCCTTTCCGTGCCGTTTGTACAGCTCATGGATAACGGGACTATTCTGGTGTACGTAGGTGGGGTTTTTATCACAAGCAGAAACGCAGTTACCGCTCACAACCGCACCGTCCATAGATTCGGTGGGGTACATAATCGTCGGTACAATCTGCTTAACATCGATACCGTAGTAGTAGGTATCATGCAGCAAGCCCTGGCTCTGGAGTGCATACACATAGCCGACCTTCGGGAGATTGGGATATTGCTTTGCCTGTTCAATGGGATTTAAGGTTTCGTATACTTCGGTTTCTGCTGGAGCAACGGATTTTGCAGCAGCGCCTAAATAGCGGGCGGTTTTCAGCCCCATTAAGCGCAGGGATTTTTCTTTAACGGCACGGGTAGTATCATCTTTAACCGTACCTTCTACAACGAGATTGACTGTACGGGAGAATGGCGTGTACTCAGCGCCGGGACCGCTCATATCGATAATACCTTCCTGGAAGCCGACGACCGTACCGGTTGTTACAACCGCAGCGCCGCGGAGGACAGCTGTTTTACCGGAGCCTACGGTATCTTCTTCACCGGTAAAAAATCCGGGGAAACAAACACCGCTTCCTTCGATTTTGCAACGCGGCTCGATAACGTCCTTGACAGAAATAATACGGGTTTTATCTCCCGGCTTTGTAATTGTCAGCGAAACATTCGTGATAAGCGGATCCTCTTTGATAAGAGCGATAAGCTCATCTTTGTTGATTTCGAGACAAGTTCCTTTGATAGCGGTCTTGTCGGAAAACCGCATCTCATGAATAGGGATAATTCCCAGTTCAAGCTTCATAGTGACCTCCTGTACTTTTTTGAAAGGGGGAACAGAACCCCTAATGTGTACTATATATTATCATTTTATTGCAAATAGTGGTAACTGTCAATTTATTCTATATATATTTATATTTACATATTTTTATTAAAATAGCATCAGCGTACCGACCGGCGTTCAATTTGCACGCCAAGCCCCCGGAAACGCTCTACAAGACGCTCGTAGCCCCGCTCAATTTGATACACGTTTCTAATAAGGCTCTCTCCGCGTGCACAGCAGGCGGCAATGACGAGCGCCATTCCCGCACGTACATCAGGAGAAACCAATTCGGAACCGTGCAAGGTACTGGGGCCGGTAACAACCGCGCGGTGCGGGTCACAAAGGGTAATACGGGCACCCATACCGATAAGTTTATCTACAAAAAACATACGGGACTCAAACATTTTCTCGTGGATAAGCACGGTGCCTTCCACCTGTGTGGCAATGACTGCCATGATGCTGGTAAGATCAGCAGGAAAACCCGGCCATGGGGCATCGTCAATTTTTGGGATCATCCCGCCGAGATCGCTGTTAACCTTTAAGCTTTGCTGCGCTGGTACGGTTAGATTAGTCCCATCGATTTCCCAGCGAATGCCCAATTTATTGAATGCCAGCTTGATCGGACGCATATCAAGCGGGTTGATGTCGGTGATAGTAAGCGAACCGTGTGTTACTGCTGCCAATCCGATAAAGGAACCTACCTCCATGTAGTCTGCCCCAATGCGGTATTCAGCGCCGTGCAGCTCCTTTACCCCTTCAATCGTGAGAATATTGGAGCCGATACCACTGATTCGCGCCCCCATTGCAATGAGCAGTTTACACAGATCCTGTACATGGGGTTCGCTTGCAGCATTCGTAATAATGGTGGTACCTTCAGCGGTAACCGCTGCCATTACAGCATTCTCAGTCGCCGTTACCGATGCTTCATCTAAAAAGATATCTTGTCCAATGAGTTTATTTGCTGTAAATAGAAAATGACCATTGATTTTTACTTGAGCGCCCAGCTCTGTCAGCGCCAAAAAATGAGTATCGAGTCGTCGTCGTCCAATAACATCCCCGCCGGGAGGAGGCATGGAGGCTTTACCGTATCGTGCAAGCAGCGGTCCCGCAAAGAGAATTGATGCGCGTATTTTTTGAGAAAGCGGAGGTGGAATTTCACAACCGGTTACCGTTTTGAGCTGGAGAGTATATTCATTTTGCGCCAGTTTGGTTACAGTTCCTCCGAATGACTTAAATATATCGAACATCACAGAGACATCTTCAATTTCAGGAAGATTTCGTAACGTCACCGGTTTGTCGGTCAAGACGGCGGCGGCAATACAAGGAAGTGCAGCATTTTTATTGCCGCTTGCTTTCACGGTTCCCTTTACCGGAAAGCCTCCTTCAATATAATACTCATCCATGCGCTGCTCCCAATCCATTGACTTGTCAAACCGCCGGTACGGAACACAGATATGTTCCAAGTCAGCTGTTTTCGGTACATCCATGACGAGTTTAAAATCACGTCTTGTTATAGCAATGACTTAATTTTAAACTCCGCCGCTACAACCAAGGAAGCTGTCCAAAACCGAGGTTCGGTACAGTCTCTTTTGACGGATTGCACGAATTCCATTTACCAGCTATTTTACACTGCTGAGGTGTTGTAATACGCACAATCCAACAGCAACGGGCTTTTCCTTTCTTCTAAAGCGGTAAGGTTGAAGAATCAATGAGACGTTGTATTTTTTCTTTCAGATCAAGACGGATAGGCAACAGCGGATAATCCGGTTTATCAATAAGCTCCAGGAAAAGCTGTTTTTGTCCGATAGGGTTAACTTCTATCAAAAAATCAATTTTACCGGTTTGTTCTCTTCCCAGAATATTATAAATGGCCACTGCCTCAAATTCTTCACGATAATAGATCAGTGAATTCTTTTTTTGAATATCGATAATATCTTCTACAATCACGGTTTCCGTCTCCGCCTAAATTAAAAATGATAATACCCCATTTATCAGAGCTTTGACAAGGGGTGCCAATTCATATTCGGCTAAATCACCGACCAGTATAATATCTTTTTCTTCAATACCGGTAACAATATCTTGCAAAAAAGCTGTTATCTCCTTTTGGTATTCTGCCAGCAGTTTCCCTTCAATAGAAATGTCAGCAGGTAGTCCCGTTATATCGGATAAAAGCAAGGCTCGGTAGAACTCATTCAGCTTTTGAGAAAGAGATTCAAGTAGGGCAAGTACTTGCGTATCCTTACCGGTTTGCATATACACCGGAATTTGCTCGAGAGCAGCCGCAGTTGCAAGCAGTTCTTGTGCAAGACTTCGCATGTAGCTGCGGATATCTGCTCCCGAAACCGTTGAAAGCTCAATAATAATATCGGCATCAACAGGTTGTGCAAAAAGATCATCCAGCTTTTCAGCCCCAAGCTCTTTCCCATCCGCCGAAACCGTTACTATTGTCTCCTGAGCCTTCCTGCAAGCTGCTTCAATCGAACCCAATAGTTCCCCTACATTCTTTTCCGTCTCAAGGCTATACGAAAGGACCTCTCCATTTATCTTTATCACCATATCCTCAATCTCCTAATTATCCGAACTGCCCCTATTTTGCTTACTAAAATTACTGATCATATCCGACTGCTTTTGCAAACTCCGGAGAGACCCATCCATATTTCCATATTTATGACGCAGCGCCTGCTCTTTCTTTTCAAGTTCTTTATCGTAGCGCGCAATTTTATCTTTACTGGTTTTAATCTGAGCGGTTAAGCCATTTGTCCGTGTAGAAAAAATCCCCCCGCGCTGCACGTAGGGATCTATTTGCTTAAATACTTGAAAGGCAACGCCGTCATCAATCAATACATCGTTATCGGTATCGTAACCAAAAAGATATCGTACATCTTCTATCGAGGTTTTGAGCGCTTCATCCAGCTTTTTTTCATCAATCTCCAAATATCCGCGCAAGCGGGATTCGTTCACGCCTGAACTTGTATCTGATTTTGTCGAAATACCGATCTGAGCAAGCGACCGTATATCGGTGTCTGCATTTTTTCGGTACACATTGCTGACAATTTGGCGTAAGCTGTTTTTTAGACCGGACAAGGTTGTGTCGCCAAAGAGCTTTCCGAGGTTTTCTTCCGCAATTTTGCGCTCGTCATCGGTAAAATATTCAAGTTCGTCAATAACCGTATGCTGATTACTGGTTACAATATTAATTTCGGCTAAAAGTCTGTTATACTTTGCAACAAATTCGATAATAGCATTCTTTGCAGCTTCCGTATCGGGTTTAACGGCGATCGTTTCTTTCTTATCGGTTTTATCTTCGAGCTGCAACGTTACACCGGGGATTAAATCATCTATTTTATTGGTACTCCGTTTAACGGGTATACCTTCAAAATTCAGCACAGCCTCTTGCGCTTGAGAAACAGGATTCACCGGAATATAGTCTCCTGTTGCTTTCGGATCATAAATTCTGATATTACTCAGCACAGCTATCTTATCGGTGTTGGTATTCTGCACCGTAATACCGGCAATATCTCCGTATTCGCTCAAGGGGATGGTAAACGTTTGCCTCTCTGTTGTTTCGGCAAGGGGCGGCAGCGGGATAACCGTTCCACGGGGAGCATAGAGAGAAAGAATATCGTAATTTTCTACACGGGCAACCGATTCGGTACCGGCTGCCGCACCGAGCGCTTCGGTAGTGAGGCTGGAATCGCTTAAGGCATTGGTTATGCTCACCCCTTTATAGGAGACAGAACCGGGCTGTTCATACACAAGACCCGCCCCAGCTGCGGACGCAGCATCTCCGGTTCCGGCAGAGCCTTCGGTAAGAGCGGCAGAAGCAGTATTTTGCAGCTCCGATGCTGCGGAGGCGCTCCCTGCTGCAGCAGCTCCGCCCCCCGCGGTTGCAGGCTGCAAGGCAATGCTGTATTCCAATGTATACTGCTGGGCTGCCCGCACCGGTTGTGCAAAGGCAATCCGTTCGGTAGATTGTGCAGCCACAGCTGTGTCTGTTTTTGCGGGTTCAATCGCAGAGCGGTCATTTTTCTTGATAATGCCGTTTTCAAGGGCAAAGTCAAGAGCATCATCGGTAAATTCAAGTTTATTGGCTTCTCCGGTCAGCTGAGATTCAAATAGAAGAGAAACAGCAGCGGGTGATGTTTTTATCTCTGAAACACAGATAATGTTCTTGCCTTTTTTATTAAGCGCTTCAATAAAACTGCGGTATTTACCGCCCTGCCAATTCAGCGAAACCGTTTTTTCTCCGACGGTAAAACCGTATTGCCCCTTCGGTACCTGAAAATCTTTCGGCACTTCTTGCGATAAAAAACTATCAGCCTTGGCTATCTGATCGATAGAGATTTTAAAAGTTTGCCGGCGGGCATCTCGCGAAGCAGTAGCTGTGACAGCCCGCTCATTTGAGGAATCAACTGTTTTTTCGACAAAAGGGGTGTTAAATGAATATAATTCCCGTGTTGTATCGCGGATATCCGAAGAAAATTGCCCGATTTTACGCCAAATAGTATTTTGCTGCTCGTATTTTTTGAGATCTTCAGCAGCAGAATCCCGCGGGGCACGCTCTTTTTTCATCAGCGTTTCAATAAGATTGTCATATTTTCCGGCGCCTATGCCTGGAATAGCCGTATCGGACACTCGTACCCCTCTCGTATAAAAATCCTGCAGACAGTGCCAATATGGGGAACCTCTAAAAATGAAATTTCAAAAACTCAAGAGGTCCTCGGTAGTTGCTGTATTTTAAAGACTGCCCAGTAAACACTATCTGCTGCAATTATCGGCGTAATTGCCGAATTTTAAAGATGGATCGTAAGGAAAGATTTAAATAAAAAAAAAAGGAAGAAGAAGGGCGCGTCTTCTTCTTCCTTTCAGCTCGGGAAAAGAGATAACATCCAGTATTCTCTTTTACTCTCATACCTGCTGTTGAATCACGTATTACGAGTATATCCCAATCTTATGAGCACTATTGTAAAAGACGTACAACAGACTGAGGTTGTGTATTTGCCTGTGCGAGCATTGCTGTGCCGGACTGCATCAATATCTGATTCTTGGTGTATTCGACAACTTCTTTCGCCATATCAGCATCGCGGATGCGTGATTCAGCTGCCTGCAGGTTTTCTGCTGCGATTGCAACACCGTTATAAGCAAGTTCAAAGCGGTTCTGGTATCCGCCGAGGTCTGCACGCTGTTTGCTAATCTGCTTGAGAGCATTATCAAGGGTACCGATAGCCATATTAGCCCCATCCATTGAAGAAAGGGTAATAATATCGCCTTCACCACCTTGTGCACCGCCTGTAAGACCGAGAGCAGCAGCAGTCATTGTGCCGACATAAATCTTCTCGGACTGATCCATATTTGCACCAACTTGCAACTGCATAGCACCTGTTTCGGAGTTTTCGGCAAAGCGTCCGGTGAGCAGGTTCATACCGTTAAACTGAGCATGGCTTGCAATGCGATCTACTTCGTCTACGAGCTGAGATACCTCAACCTGTATCTGCATGCGATCTTCAGCAGAGTAAATACCGTTTGCAGCCTGAACTGCCAATTCGCGCAAGCGCTGCACAATGTCAGTAGTTTCTGCTAAATATCCTTCTGTTGTCTGGATAAAGGAAACACCATTCTGTATATTCTGACCAGCCTGATTCAGACCGCGGATTTGGCTTCTCATTTTTTCAGATACTGCAAGACCAGAAGCATCATCACCGGCGCGGTTGATACGCATACCGCTTGAAAGTTTCTCTATGTCTTTTGCAATTCCTGTTCCGACAAGTCCTGTGTTACGCTGCGCATACATAGCGCTCATGTTGTGGTTAATAATCATATAACCCTCCTTGAAGTCTACATCCGGCATCCATGCCGGTCTATTCCCGTATAAAAACGATACCGGAAATCGGTTGCGCCTTTTCCTACCGTTTCTACACAGTATTATTAACTTCCTACCTCAGAAAGAGGACAGAACGTTAATAATACTGTTATACAGGGCTTCTTAAGGGTGTTTTTCAAAGATCATGCCGTCAAAGCATCAACGATATTTCGCAGTGCTTTACGATTACAAAGGCAGTATACTCTCTTGCAAAAAAAATAGCAAGAGAGTATCGGCATATTTTGCCTTATAATTAAGGCACTTTTAGCGCAAAAGCGAGAGAATCTGCTGACTATTGGTATTTGCCTGCGCCAGCATTGCAGTACCAGACTGAGTAAGAATTTGATTTCTGGTATACTCAACCATTTGCTTTGCCATATCAGCATCGCGAATACGGGATTCTGAAGCTTGCATATTCTCTGCAGCAATATCGATACCGGTAACTGCAATCTCAAGCCGATTCTGATAAGCGCCGAGGTCTGCACGCTGCTTATTAATTTTCTTCAATGCCTCGTCGAGTGTTCCAATAGCATAATTTGCATCTTCAGCTGTCTCGATGGACATTACGCGGTTATCGCTGAGATCGCGGACACCCAATGCCCCGGCAGTCATGGTGCCGATGTACACACGAATGCGCTGATCCATATTAGCGCCGATATGCAGCCACATTGATGCAGTTGCTGTATTTTCTCCGACAGCTTGAGCAAAACGTCCTGTCAACATATTCATGCCATTGAATTGCGCTGAACTTGCAATGCGGTCAACTTCTGCAATAAGCTGAGAAACTTCAACCTGAATGTACAGGCGATCTTCTGCAGTATAGATACCGTTTGCTGACTGAACAGCTAATTCCCGTACGCGTTGCATAATATCGGTTGTTTCCTGTAAATAAGCCTCGGCAACCTGGATAAAGCTGATGCCGTTTGAAGCATTTGCAGAAGCCTGATTTAATCCCCTGATTTGGCTCCGCAGCTTTTCGGAAACAGCGAGACCGGACGCATCATCTCCGGCGCGGTTAATTCTTAAACCGGATGAGAGCTTTTCAATGTCTTTTCCGATACGGACATTTGTAACGCCCACTGAACGCTGTGCAAACATTGCACTCAAATTGTGATTGATGACCATAACATTCCTCCATGGAATAATGTAGTAATGAAAAGCATCCGTGCTTTTCAGAAGGTTCATTTTCAGCGGCTGAATAATTACCGCTAAAAATAGTCAAGTTTACAGGACAAACTTGCTTCGTATTCTACAATGTTACTCACATTGAATAAAATATGTAGAATATCTCCATATCTAGTATCGGAGGTATATGCAAAAAACTTTAGCATTTTTTTCACTTTTTTATAAAAAAATGAGAAAGAGCGGCAGCAGGTCTCTTTACTTAATATAGTTGCTTTTTACGCCTTCTTACCATATAATAACGTATATGCTGAATCGATTTACCGTATTACCGCAGCACCAACCGCCTCTCTCCAAAGCGCAACCGCTATTTTCAGTAGCGGCATATTTTCAAAAGGTAGTTGACACACATAGCTTTGTCGGCATAATCACTCAGCAACTCAGCAACTCAGCAACTCAGCAACTCAGCAACTCAGCAACTCAGC
>NZ_JBQNBW010000009.1:0-55016 GCF_052169735.1 Treponema sp. | reverse complement strand
AAAAAAGTGGACAAAGAAGAGAGATGGTATCCCCCTTGCCTAAGCGGAACCGGTTAGGCAAGGGGGATTAAGCAACGGTTCTCGCAAGGAGATATCATCGCAATGGATTATTACGCATCTTACAAAAACAGTAAAGACCCTTCGTTGTTGAGAAAAGAATTGGTCGGCTACGCGCTAACGTATGGCAACAAAAAAGCTGCATAGCACTTTCAAACAACTTTAAAAATGGTAAGAATAAAATGGAGAAAACGCTGGCAGGCAAAAAGGAATGGTGCCCAAAGGTCTGTCTAACAAATCTGAGAAAAACCTGCGCATGATGAAGATGTATTGGTAATTCAAAATGAAAGCCATAGCAGGAAAAGCACCGCCGATAATAAACGTATTAACGCTGCAATGATTAGATGTGAGTATAATATACCTTACTCGTCGAGTATCTCTAAAAAACTGATTCGCAGTCTGCTTTAGCGGATATGATAAATCATTTCCTTACAGAACAAGCCGATAGGCTTGATGTTTTTAGAGGTGCTTTATAGTAATCTGTTCTGCAACCTCCGGTTCGGACAGGTTTATAGCCGCTTGATAGATAGTCTATGTCCTGTTTTTATGATATAATCGGTATTATACGAAGTTTTTTTTCAGCTGCGAAAATGGCGCGGCTGAAAAACATGTCGAGTTTGCTTACCGCAAACATCACAGATTGACGTGTACGCTATCGCGCACCAATGCAGCCGTTTTCAGAAACTGATGTTTCTGAAAACGGCTGCATTTTAATGAACGAAAATAATCCCCGCACATATAACAAGGAGATAGTACTATGTCTAACACAGGTCATCAAGCATGTACAACTGTATTGGTCGGCAAAAAAGCCTCCGTTGACGGTTCGGTGATGATTGCCCGCAACGAAGATTTTCATGAAGCAATTTCGGTAAAGCTGTTTACCCTAGAGCCGGCAAGTGAGGTACAAAACCGCATCTACCATTCCCGCAATACCGGTGTGCGGGTTGCGCTGCCTGATAAGGCATTGCGTTGTACCTCTGTACCGCAGGCATTTCCCTTGCTCAAAGATGCGGTTGGCGAATATGGAGAAGCGGGTATCAACGAAAAAAACGTTGCCGTCAGCTCCACTGAAAGCGTGTACGGAAATCCGCGTGTGCTGGCATTTGATCCGCTTGTACCGGAGGGAATTGGAGAAGATGCTATTAACAGCATTGTTGCACCCTTTATCAGCTCTGCACGGGAAGGGGTTGCGTTTTTAGGCAAGCTAATTGCTCAGTACGGTTCGGCAGAAGGGAACGGAATTCTCTTTGCAGATACGGAAGAAGCGTGGTATATGGAAATTCCGTGCGGCCATTATTGGGTAGCTCAGCGTATTCCCGATGACTGCTATGCCATAGCTCCTAACCAGGTAAGTATTGAACATATTGATTTTTCTAATCCGAATGATTTTATGTGGGCTGAGGGAATTGCTGCTTTTGTCGATACCTATAAGCTCAATCCCGACCGAGAAGGCTTTAACTTTCGGCATATTTTTGGTACTTCAACCGAAAAAGACCGTGTGTACAATACACCCCGCGCATGGTTTGCTCAAAAGTATCTTAACCCTGAGATTGAACAAAGTCCAGCTTCAAACGATATTCCGTTTATCCGAAAGGCGAATAGGCTTATTTCAGTAGAAGATGTGCAGTATATCCTGAGTTCGCATTATAATGAAACCGTATACGATCCAATCGGTGCTGCCGGCTCAGAATACGAAAAGACGCGTTTCCGCTCTATTTCTCTTTCCCGCACAGCTGAATCGCATATTCTGCAGCTGCGTCCTGACACGGCTGCGGGGGTTGCCGGTATTCAGTGGCTGGCGTTCGGTACTACTGCGTTTACCCCTTATGTGCCGTTTTTTACGAACATTAACGACACCCCGAAAATCTATAAAAAGCGGACACCCTCTGTTTCACTCGATAATGCCTATTGGCTGTTTAAGATTCTCGGATTTTTTACGGAAAGCCGCTATAGAGCCTTCCGCGATTCAAATACTACATACCTGCGTGATATACAAAGCTATGCGTTCCGGCGTATCCATGAGATAACGGAAAAGGCAAAACCCTTGAGCGGAGCGGAACTCACTGCGTTTTTAACAGCAGAAAACGAAAAAACGGCGCAGTATGTCATCCAAAAAACACGCGATCTCATCGCTGAGTATATGCTTGAATCATTTAACCATTCAAAATTGAGCTTTACCATGGATAAAAATCTGTAACCGAGGGTGGCGGCAGCGAATATATGCTGCCGTTTATCGAAAAAATGACCGGACTGACTAAAGCGGAAGTCGCGAGTTTGTAATAGCTCAGCGCATCGCTCCCCTTGTACAGAGCGGGGCTACTCCTGTCCTGCTCTGTGCCCAACATGAGGGTATTGTACCCTTACTTCGCACCATGCTAAGAAGCGGTTCACGCTGCTTTGCGGCGGCAGTCGGTTCTACCTCCCTACAGATCCTCTACCCGTCGAATGTATCAAAAAAGTTATAAAAAATAATGTTTATTAGTTTTTTTGATTTTTTTAGCCATTTTTGTGTCCTACGCTTTATAAGAAAGGAAGTTGTCAGCAGCTTACAGAGCTGATGGAAATTCATTTTCTCAACCTCTCACGAGCCGAAGAGAAGGAGATACAAAAGGAGCCTATCAAAAAAGAGCAAAAATTGATACAGTGGTTGCAGTTTATAAATACAGACCTGAGGGAGGTAAGAAATATGCTGGCGGCTACATCACCGATATTGCAAATGTTGAATGAGCAAATAGATGTATTGAGCTTGAACCCGATAGAACGGAAGCTCTACGAATCACGGATGAAGCTAAAAAGCGACATTGCAACTATCTCAGAGGTACAGTATAAAGCCGGAGCTGAATGGGGGTTGGCTGAGGGCGAAGCACGCGGGCTTGCCGAGGGTAAATCGCTTGGTTCCCGCCAAGCAAAGCTCGAAACAGCACGGTTAATGAAACAAGCCCACTGCGAAATACCGTTTATCGAAAAAATGACCGGACTGACGAAAGCGGAAGTCGCGAGCTTGTAATAGCTCAGCGCATCGCCCCCCTTGTACAGAGCGTAGATAATCCTATCCTGCTCTGTGCCCAACATGAGGGGATTGTGCCTCTGCTTCGCACCATGCTGAGAGACAGTTCATGCAGCGGCGATGTTTGACAAATGCGTACATCCGTGTATCCATTTGATACCGAGTTTTGTTCGCTTATATCCTGAATGCGAACAAAACAGTGTTTCTGCTTAGCACCCCCGCCCTCCTTGGCGGGATAGATCGCACATCTCGTCGATTACAACTGCACATGGACGTGCAGTTGTAATCATGTCATCACGAACGGCGCACCAGCCGCAATCCAAGAGTCTTATCAGAGTAATGTGGAGTGAACTCACTACGCCTCGTACAGGCGGAGTCGTTCTTTGGGGCAGCGTATGCGCTGCTGCGTGCGATGCGCTGGTTATGCCCCATCGCTGGAACACCGGTCGGATCCTGTCCGCCCGCAGGCGATTGCACGTCGTACCAATCCCAGCACCGTTCGCATACATTTCCTCCCATATCGTATAACCCGTACCCATTCGCCGCCTTTTTCTTTACTTCATGCGTTCGATTATCACTATTAACATTGTACCACGCATAGTTTACGAGCTGCGTTTCCTCATCCGTTCCGGGATATGTATGCCGTGCAGGACCTCCTTGCGCTGCCCAATTATATCTTCCTTATGGTCCTTGATGATGGCAGACGAAGTTATGCCTCGATTTTTGCTTGTGCAACATCCCATATGTGCTTCACTATTTCTATAGCCGTTATGACCCCCGTACTGTTCTGGTTTTTGATAATCTGCCAAATATCTCCTGCGATTTCTTGCAGATTTTTACCGGCATTCATACTCTGCTCAAGAGCTGCTTTTGCTCTCTTATCTGTTTTTATGATTTCGTTTATCGCAGAAATATTCAATAGTTGTTCCTGCAGTGCAAAATAGATAAAACTTGTCAGCTTAACCCGTATCAATTCCCTGTTAAAACTTGAATCAGTAAAAAATCCCATATCCTTCAAGCTTTGGATAAAATCACGTTGCAGTACCGGATTTTCTTCTAAAAATATCAGATAGTCTCCGTCTATTACTGCCTTTGTTTTATGTGATGCCAATTTTTCTAGCACCTGCTTACAGTGTTCCTTTTGCATATTTTTGCCATATTTTGCATACGAATCTGCCATGTACGTTTTTAAACGGCTTTCGTTGAGATTCAGGTTGAATGCTTTTTCCCGATTGGTTTTTCCTTCTACCAGCTCATATTTTTCAAACAGATAAAACAATAAGCATTCGATGTCCCGCTTCGGCATACTGCCAAAGGGGGACTTTTGCAGTTCGGAAAGGAAATCCCTGCAAAACCGCTCCGCTGTACTTTCCCCGCTGCCGAGTTTTTCCACTGCAATATCCATTAGCTACACACCTCTCTTATAAATATATAAAAATTTATCTATAAAACCACTAACTCTATATTGAGTACAGTAGTTTTGCACAATCTGGTGCCGGCTACATGAGCTTATTGTAAGCGCCGTAGTGGAGTACTTTTGAACATCATACACCGTATCATAAAAACATATTTGATATGCATAACAGAGAAGCAAATATAAACATTGAAAAAACACTAATGGCAAAACGCGTATTGCGTGCAAAAACCTGTGAGGAGTATTTCTTATAACGTGTTCTTCATGCTTAACTACAGATAGTGCGCGCGCTGAGTTGGTTAGAAGGTGAGTAGGGGGGAAACTCGTTTACAGATAAAGACTTATCCAATTCTTCTTTTTGTAATAAAAAAGCCTCCGGGGTCGTACGGTATTGTTTTGTGCGGTGAGTAGTCTTTATCTTCATAGACTTCAGTCTATACCGGTTTTACTGCGCTGTCAAGGAAAAATATCAATACAGTGTAAAGGGATTCTATAGTCTAGAACATAGATTCCATGTGTTTTTATTTATAATGCGGAATCCCTGGATGCCCATTAGTTTCTTCTTGACAAATACTTCTGTTTAGCATTAGTATGGAAATGTGATAAGAAGTTTTGATGATAGAGAAGCAGAATCAATAGGCAAAGGTAACAAAAGTAAAAAGTTACCGATGACGATTCAAAATGTTGCAAGAAGAAAACTTCGAATGATTGAAGCTGCAAAAGTTGTAGAAGATTTAAGGATCCCTCCAGGTAATCGTTTAGAAAAACTTGCTGGGAATTTAGACGGATTTTATTCAATCAGAATAAATGATCAATGGAGAATTGTCTTTAAGTTTGAAAATGGAGGTGCAGAAAATGTTAGAATCACAGATTATCACTGATGAAAAATTACCCAATGTTCATCCAGGAGAAATTCTTAAAGAAGATTTTTTAAATGCAATGAACATTTCTGCATATCGTCTGGCAAAAGAAATCAATGTTCCTGAAACAAGAATCTCCGAAATAATTCACGGAAAGCGTGCAATTACTGCGGATACCGCTATCAGATTTTCAAAATTCTTCGGAACGACAGCAGAATTCTGGCTCAATCTTCAGAATCTGTATGATTTAGAAGAAGAAAACAATAATCACTCCCGAGAATTTGAAACAATAAAAATGTACGCCTATGCCTCAGTTGTCTAACCCCCCCGCTTCAACGCTGACATTTGTTTTGGCGCGAAAGTTGCTTAATCGATTGTAATCTCTTTATGGTTGCTATTTTAGGTCAGATTTTTATGTGATGTGCCGCTTCTTTTTCAGTTAGATTTAATGCGATAGAATGAGACCGCTTACATTTTCTCTGCTTCTATGCTACACTAACGCCATAAGAGAAAATAAGGTATAAAGATGCTTACAATACGGAATGTTTCAAAAACCTATGGGGCTTCTGCAGAAAAGGCAGTGGATAATCTTTCGTTTGAGGTAAAGCCGGGGGAGATTTTCGGCTTTTTGGGGCCGAATGGGGCAGGAAAAACGACAACAATCAAAATGATAACCGGCATTATGAGTCCTGATAAGGGAGATGTTTCGGTCGGCGGTATTGATATGTGCAAATATCCGCTTGCCGCAAAGCAAAAAATCGGCTATGTAACGGATAATCCTGAGGTTTTTGTGCAGTTTAAGGCGCTGGAGTATCTGAATTTTACGGCGGATGTGTACGGTGTTTCTACAGAGGATCGGCAACGGCGGATAGAAAAATATACGGCGCTTTTTGAGCTGGATTCGGTACTTAATACCCGTATTGGGAGTTTTTCTCATGGTATGAAGCAGAAATTGCTGATTGCGGCGAGCCTGATCCATGAACCGGAGCTGTGGATTTTGGATGAACCGATTGTCGGACTTGACCCTCAATCAGCATTCCGTCTTAAAACATTGATGAAGGAATACAGCAGCCGGGGAAAAACGGTCTTTTTTTCTACCCATATTATGGAAATTGCAGAAAAGCTCTGCGACCGGCTTGCCATTATCCACAAGGGAAAGCTCGTATTTTGCGGCTCGTTGCAGCAATTACGAGAACAGCAGGGCGGCTCCGATTCCCTTGAACAGCTTTTTTTAACAATGACGGAAGCAGGAATGCCGGATGGCGGCAGTACGGCTGTTGCCCGGCACATATAGCAGGCGGGCGATAGCATGAAACAGCAAAGAGGTACCGGTCAGCAGAATGCTGCTGTCTTTTGGCGCTTGCTCAAGATGTATATTACACTGGTCTTCGGTATAAGCCGCCTGAGTGAGTTCATACAAGATAAAAAGGCAAAGGGTGAACCCCGGAGAGCGGCAGAAAGCGGAGATGGAAAAAACGGCGGAAGCAGGATAGATAGAACTGCCGGCAGAGACAGAAGCCCGGGCGAAAAGATAGTAGACGGAGATGCCGGCAAAGATGGAGGAACGGGCAGCGAGACGGTTGATGAAGCAGACAGCAAAGGAACGGTAGCTTCCGATGCGGCAGCTCATCGCAGCGATGAGGTTTCTATCGTGAAAACAGCCCTGCTTGCATTATTTTTGATATATATCGGCGGCTGTTTTATTGTGCTATTCGGTACTATGGCAGCCAATCTGTACAAAATATTCAGCCCGCTGGGAATGCGGCAGCAGCTTTTTGAACTGGAAATGCTCATGATGCTGCTCTTCCTTTTGATGG
The DNA here is from genome assembly GCF_052169735.1 of Treponema sp. GTDB lineage: Bacteria > Spirochaetota > Spirochaetia > Treponematales > Treponemataceae > Treponema. Next base: position 47,861 of record NZ_JBQNBW010000009.1, on the reverse strand, counting down.
CAAACTTTGTACTGACCCTTTCTACCTATTCGATAGGCGGTGTTGAAGATATGCTGCGGGCAATGCCTATTCACCCTGCCGTGCTTTTTGGTGCAAAGTATCTTGCGCATTGCATACCGGCAATGCTGATTTCTCTGAGTTTTTTCCTGGTAACCGCTGCCGTATATGGGTTTTATGAGCAGCAATCCGTTGTTTTTTATGCTGCCGCGGCAATCGGCGGTATATTTTTTCCGCTTCCGGTTATCGGTTTTTGCTATCTTGTACATATTCTGCTGATGCGTACTACCGCAACTTTTAAAAATAAACAGGTTATTATGCTGCTCGGCAGCTGTATCGGAATTGCACTGGCGCTGGGTATCAACTACCTTGTCCATTGGTCACGAGATCCTGCTGCATTACAGACTATGCTGATGCAGTATCAGCACGGAAGCGCTGCTCAATTCGCCGCTGTGTTACCGGCACAGCTCTTTGCAAAATCCCTTGCGGCATCTTCCACGGCGGAGATGCTGGGCTTTTTGCTCATCTTTATTGTCCTGTGCAGTACGCTTGCAGCGGCGCTGGTTTTCTTGTTTTCACAAATGTATGTAAAAACTCTGGACGGCTTTAATGAAAAAAAGCTGAAAAGATTAAATGCTTCGGAGCGCCGCAAGCTATTCGGCGGTAAACTTGTGCAGCGTCCGCTTTGGTTTTCCCTGCTGTTGAGAGAAATCCGCATGATGAACCGGGAACCAGCCTATCTGCTGAACGGTCCATTTATGATTATTATGTTACCGCTGATACTGACACTCATGTATGTTACCGGCTCAGCGGACATACCGGCAGCAGTTTCCGGCTTGCTGGAGGGGGGGCGCGGTCTGCTCATTACCGCTTTATGCGGGGCTTTTTTAGGCTCGGCAACGAATATTGCCGCAACAGCGGTTTCCCGCGATGCCAAGAATATCAGTTTTATGAAAAGCCTGCCGGTTCCAGTTGCCGCCTATATGCAGGCAAAACTTACACACGCAATGCTGGTCGCTCTTATTGGAATTCTGATTGGAACAGGAGGAGCTGCCTATTTCTTTTCGCTTCGTGCAGCAGAGACCGCCGCTGCCGTTAGTATCGCACTTGCACTGGCATTTTTCTGCAATATCCTTGCACTGATGCTTGACACTGCACATCCAAAGCTTCACTGGGACAGTCCCGCGGCGGCAATAAAGCACAATATAAATGCCATTGTGATTATGTTTACCGATATGCTTCTTGTAAGCATAACAGCAGCGGCTGCATTGTTCCTCTCATTGCCGGTGTATATGTATGTCCTGTATTTTGCCTGCATACCGTTTGTCTTGAGCTGCGGTATGCTGTACTTTTTCCTTCCTTACGCAGAACGGAAAATCAGCAGGCTGGAGTTATAGGCAGCGAGGGCTTATTCATGCGGGAGGTTTTAATACCTTTTGTTACGGCGCGGTTTGTGAACATTAACCCACACGAATCAACTGCAAAGATGCTAAGACAGCAGATTATTTGGCGATATCGGTGTTGCAGCAACTAACACAATTTCTTTCCGTAGTTCATTTAAAAGTGCATCATAGTGTTCCGGCAGAAGTTCAATATCTCCTCTGCTGAATGACATTGCATTCTGCGGATAGGCAGTGTTTGAAACAAATTGCAGTAGAATTAGAATATGCTGTACAGGATTGATCATCCGCAACATATGCATCACGAGTAAGAAGCCGAGCGTAAGTGCAATAATCATTCCGCTAATGCCGATATAGCGAAGCATGAAAGTGCATTCGTTCCATAATTCTTTTTCTTCTACAAAAGCAATGAGTTTCCACGGCAAGTTAGAGAGTGTATATACTTGAAAGAACATATTTTTATTATCAAAGATAACCCGTTGGAGACGGTCTGTTGCCTGCATAAACCGCTGCGGCTGCAGTATATCCGTTGCGATAATATGAGTGAAAATATGCTGAGGGTTTGTGGGGTCGGCAAGGATAATTCCATCTTCTTGCATCAGTATAATTGAACCGCTTTCTCCTATCCCGAATTTTGCTATTTTTGCCGTTAATGTGTTAAGCGAGAGACTTATAGCAACATTTCCGGTAAAGGCATTCTCTGCATTATAGAAACTTTTTACCATCGCAATTACCGAAGCTGCCAAATTATGGGTATAAAATGCCTTTGTGAGGGCAACTTCCCCCTGCGCATCTGATCCTAACTGATACCAAATCCGTTTACGGGGATCATAACCGGCAGATATTTCTCCTTTATAGCTGGTTGCAAAACCGCCCCACTCTGTACCCATGAAAATCTCTAAATAGTCGGAAAAACCAGCATAGATCGATTCAAATAAAAGCGAGATATTTTCTTCGGCTCTACTTTTAGAAATTGCTGAAGGTTTCATCTTTTTTGTTTCGGTTGTATAGATATGAATGGTATCATCCGCTCCCCGTACATAGGGATGGCTTGTGAGCATGTCAAGCATTTGTGAGGTACTGTCAAAAAAACTGAGGATTTCATTTTCCGCAAGTTTAACGCTGTATGCAACGTTTTTATGAAATAAATTGCACTGAGTGTGCATCCGATCAAAATGGACACTGCTAAAATAGCAGGAACAATAATAGCAATAACCATGTATCGGTTTTTTGTAAAAAGCGGAATGCGAAACTGTAGGTGCTGGCAGTTTGAAGTGTACAGCATTATTTTGTCCTTTTTGATCATGTATTTTGTTATTTGTTTTATCTATAAATTATGCAGTCTTATACTACATAATAATGAAGGATAACACAATACATCGCTAATCAGCAGGGCTTCAGCTGAAAACATAATGAAGAGAAAAATATCGCACTTTCTGTGTGATAGCATGTGCAAAAAAGAGGGGGCGCTTTTGTTTCGCTCACATAAATCCGGTATAAAAAATGTATCAGAGAAATACGGTTTTTGATATTTTTGCGGCATTGTTAACTTCACAATCCTCTTTTTTTATGTACTTACATCCGTTTTCTCAGCGGAATCCCTGAAACCTCCCCTTGACATTATTTTTCTGGATGGTATACTTACGGTACTATTTGTAAGTTCTAGTTAAATTATTCAAATGCCGATTGGATACGTCGGGATGAATAATAACTGCTGAGAAACGCTCAAAAAAGTCAGTTTGCAGGCTTTTGTAGTAAGTCTGTTCGGAAACTTCCGTTTCTGAACAGGTTACTTTGAAATGCGATATTCTAAATCGTGCTATTTGTGCGGTTTAGAACTCGTCGACCTAGTCGGAAACGCAGTTATCGAATAGGGCTAGTATTTCTGTATCGAGGTTTTTATGTTTATCAAACAATATAAAACATATTCTCTTCGCACATTTTTCTGTGCTGTTCTGTTCGCAATTCTTTCAGTGTCAACGGTTTTCGCCCAAGATAATGCCGAGGCATTGGATTCGTGGACAAAAATCGTAACAAAGATGGAAGTGCACCTGAATAATGCATATAATCTGTATATTCAGGGTAAAGCGAAAGAAGCGTATGATGAGGTAAACGTTGCGTATTTCCGCTTTTATGAATCGAAGGGAATGGAAAAAATAACGATGGGCTATCTTTCCGGAGCTAGGAAAACCGCCGTTGAAAATGCGTTTTATGAATACCGCCGCAATGTTTACAGCGATAAAGATAACGAAATGGTCAAGGCGCATAAGGATAAACTGATTGCGATGCTGTACCACGATGCAGCTGAACTAGACGGTACGTTGGATCAGAGCGGTAATGAGACGGAGGATACTGCCAAGTCCGCAGTAGTTGCGGCGTTTATTTCTTCCTTTGTACTCGTATTGCGTGAAGGATTGGAAGCAATCCTTGTTATTGCGGCGATTATTGCCTATTTAGTAAAAACAAATAAGAAAAAATATATCGGTTCAGTCTATATCGGAGCCTTGGGCGGTGTTCTGGTAAGTATTCTGCTTGCTTTTATTTTCAGTGTTGTTGCCGGAGCGCAAAGCGGTATTGCACAGGAGATATTTGAAGGTGTCGGTATGTTTGTTGCTGTTGTTGTGCTCTTTTACGTCAGCAACTGGATGCTTTCAAAATCGGAAACCGAGGCATGGGAGAAATACATCAAGTCAAAGGTAGAAACATCTGTTACTACAGGCAATAAATGGGTGCTGATTTTCGCAGCCTTCCTTGCAGTTGCCCGTGAAGGCGCTGAGCTGATTTTATTCTTCCGCGGGGTGCCCATCCACGGTGCAAGCGGACAGCGGGCGGTGATTTTAGCAATTATTCTTTCATCCCTAGTGCTTATTGCGGTATTCCTGGCGTTTAGGTTCTTAACCGTAAGGCTGCCGCTGAAACCGTTCTTCTTGGTAACCAGTCTTTTAATGTATGCTATGTGTTTTTCGTTTACCGGAAAAGGCGTTTCCGAACTGCAAGCTGCCGGTGTTGTGAATAAAACTCTTATCCCGTGGATGGGCTTCGAGTTTGACTTCCTCGGTATTTATGCTACGTATGAAAGCCTGATACCGCAGATTGTTGTGCTTGCGGTGATTATCACGATGTCTGTGGTGTATGCAAGGAAGAACAAAAAACAACGCGCTCAAATTGAAGCTGAAAAGGCAAAGTGTGAGCAAAAGTAAAAATATAAGAGACATCTCTCAGGATTGAAATCTTTAGAGATGAGGAAAACAACAGCTTTTGAGACATCCGGATGTGAGAAAGAGCATGTTCTAAAAAGCTGTAACAAATGTGGAACAAAAAGAAACTAAATATATTACAGGAGGATAGTTTCAAAATGAAGAAAACTGTATCTTTTCTTTTTGCACTGATGGCAATCGCTTTTGTGCTTGCATCATGTGAAAAACCTGCTCAAAAGCAGGAAATGGCAAAACCCGCTGCGGAACAAAAAATGGCTGCAGCTCCTGCACCGACTGAAGAAGAAGCTGCAGGTTTTGATGAGTTCCCGATTGGGGATGAACAGGATGTAGGACCGCTCCACATCGGCGGCGTTTACTTCCAGCCGGTTGATATGGAACCTGCCGGAAACAGCCTTTCCAAGAACGAAGCTGATTGTCACGTCGAAGCAGATATTTCTGCTAATGAAAACGGGGCTTCTTTGGGCTACGGTGTCGGTGACTTTGTTCCTTATCTCCATGTTAAGGCATACATCCAAAAGCAGGGTTCCAGCAAGGTTCAGGAAGTTGCATTTATGCCGATGAACGCAAGCGATGGTCCCCACTATGGTGCTAACATGAAGTTTGAAGAAGGACTTGGCAAGTACAATGTTAAGTTCGAAATCAAAGCTCCGGGTAATGACTACCTGTTGCACGTAGATAAAGAAACCGGTGTTACCAGCCGTTTCTGGACAGAACCGCTCATCGTTGAATGGAATGACTTCGAGTGGAAAGGACCGCAGTGGTAATAAGCCCTGTTCGGCAACGAATGTATCGAATGGGTCTATTCTGTGAAGGATGAATAAAAGCAGAGAAAAACACTCGCTTTTGGAACAATTTTCATAGAAACACACGACAATTACGCTGATGAGGTTTGCGCTATAAGCCTCATCAGCGTTTGCTTTGAAACATACCGTTTTCTGTTACAGTAACGGTATCTTTTGAACATTCTATCCATGAATGTTATGGATGCTCTCAAACGTCAGCTTTCGGGAGGTGTATCATTTTAAAATTTTATATTAGAGTTTTTGAAGCCGGTATTGCGTTCGCCCTTGTGCTTGCAGTAGTATTTGCTTCATTTAAAACTCAGCAGTCAGAGAGAACCGAGGAGTCTGAAAAAAAAAACAGATTATTGCATCGCTAAGTATTTTACTCGGCATCATCGGCAGTATTATTTCAGCTATCCTTCGGTCAATTCCTAATTATATCAATAGAACGCATTTTGCTTTTTGGTGCATGGTACCTGTTGCCATTTCACTGGTATTCTTCCTTATTCTTCTTTTCCTTAAAGATCAGCATAAACAAAAAAGACCGCGCCTTTACGAAAATCTCTTTGGCGCAGCGGTGTTTTTATATACGGCATCAACCATATTCTACTATCTTCCTGTTATTATCATGCTGGCGAGGACATTGGTCAATTATGGGGAAAGTGCGGTTAGCACCATCGTCCTATTCAGGCTGATCGGCTATGTGTTAGGGCTTGCGTGTATGCTGCTATCGGCGCTTGCAGTGTATAAAACACTGATTAAGCTTTCAGCACTCGAGCTGAAAGTGTCGGTTGCCGGAGCGTTGAGCATTTTCGGCATTACGCAGATTGTGGTGATCTTGCAGCGGCTCTATTCTCTCGGTATTATTCCCCGCAACGATCTTATCTTTGCTTTTATTGCCGGTGTGGTAAACCACGGAAACTTTTTCACCTTTGCTATTATCTTCTTTATTATGCTGCCGCCCATTGTTCTGTGGAAAAAGAACCGCAGTATTACCGAAGTTTACCATAATAATGCGGAACTGAGGAAACTGAAAGCAGGAAAACGTAATGCACGGCGATGGGCAAAATGCTCTTTGGCACTGCTGGCCGGCTCAGTACTTTCCCTCTCCGTGCTGCGGCATTATGTTGACCGCGAAGTTCCGCTGTCTCCGCCGGAGAACTACACTATTGCCGACGGGATGGCAATAATTCCTATCGCAGAATTAGAGGATGACAAGCTGCACCGCTATGCGTATATATCGGAGCAAGGCATTGAAGTACGGTTTATCGCTATTAAAAAAAGCGAAGGTTCGTATGGGATCGGGCTTGATGCCTGCGATATCTGCGGGCCGACGGGCTACTTTGAGCGGAATGGTGAAGTAGTATGTAAGCTCTGCGATGTAGTTATGAACAAGGGAACAATCGGTTTTCCCGGCGGCTGTAATCCCGTACCGATTGCCTATATCGTTCATGACGGTAAAATCAAAATTAAGATAGCCGACCTTGAAGCGGAAGCTCACCGCTTTAAATAGCAATACCCAGATGGAGGTTTGATAGCAATTATGTTTTGGAGAATGATAGCCGGTTCTCTTTTTCGCCAAAAGGGAAAGATGGCAATGATTGCATTCACCATTGCATTGGGAGCAAGCCTTTCAAGTGCAATGCTCAATACCATGCTTGGTGTCGGCGATAAGGTGAATCAGGAACTAAAAACCTACGGTGCAAACATCAATGTTGTGCATAAAGAAGCTTCGCTGTTGGATGACATTTACGGTGTAGAATCCGGAAGTACAAAAAAATATTTACGCGAAGATGAACTCTATAAAATTAAGACGATTTTCTGGGCATATAATGTTGTTGACTATGCCCCCTTTCTCAATGTTGCGGCAGAGTATCAGGGACAAAATAAGCCTGTCCGCCTGACCGGTACCTGGTTTGACAACACAATAGACTTGCATACCGGGCAGGAAGTTATTACCGGAATTAGGCGGATGCGGACATGGTGGGAGGTTACCGGCAACTGGGCTTCCGATGATGATGATTCCAGCTGTATGATCGGCAGTTTGTTTGCAGGCAGGAACGGCATCCATGTAGGAGACACTATCGAGGTAAAAAGCGCTGCGGGAATAGCAACGCTGACGGTGTCCGGTATTTTCAACTCCGGCAGTAATGAAGACGAATATATCTTTACGACACTGCATACGGCACAGCGGCTGTTGGGTAAGACTGATGTGTGCGAAAGTATTGAAGTCAGCGCCCTTACCACCCCCGATAATGATTTGGCACGGAAGGCTGCACGGAATCCCTTGAGTTTAACCATCAAAGAGATGGAGGTGTGGTACTGTACCGCGTATGTCAGCAGTATCTGTTATCAGATTCAAGAAGTGATAACCGATGCAGTCGCAAAACCGGTGCGGCAGGTGGCAGAATCCGAAGGGGCTATCCTGAATAAAACCAGCCTGCTTATGCTGTTGATCACGGTGCTGAGCTTACTCGCTTCTGCTTTGGGGATTTCCAACCTCGTAACCGCAAGCGTTATGGACAGACGGGCAGAAATAGGCTTAAAAAAAGCGATCGGGGCAAGCAACGCAGCTGTAACGGTCTCTGTACTAACGGAAATTATGATTATCGGGCTTATCGGCGGTACCATCGGCTACTTTGCAGGCTTAGGACTCACCCAAATTATCGGCAGAAGCGTATTCGGTTCGGCTATTCCCCCTGCCCCGATGGTTATCCCGATTGTTATTTTGATTATCTTCCTTATTACCTTGCTGGGGAGCTTCCCCTCGGTGAAATACCTGCTCAAGCTCAACCCGACGGAGGTGCTGCATGGACGGTAGGAAAGGGAGTGGATATGCATATCTTGCGAAACGCAGTGAACGGAGTAGAGCGCTATGACACGAAATAAAATGTATCTTAAAATGATTACCAGCTCCTTGGTGCGCCGCCGCTCGCGGATGCTGGTTGCCTTGCTGGCTATTGCGATCGGTTCTACGGTACTATCCGGCTTACTGACTATTTATTACGATATTCCGCGGCAGATGGGGACGGTGTTCCGCTCATACGGTGCCAATCTGATTTTTCTTCCGGCGGAAAGCGATGCCAAAATTACCCCGGAGCAGATTGCGCGTATTAAACAGGGTATCAACCCGGAGAAATTGGTGGGATTCGCGCCGTATATTTATCAGTCTGCAAAGGTAAATGAACAGCCTTATATGATCGCCGCTACAGATATGGAAAGCGCGAAAAGCAACAGCCCGTACTGGCTCATCCGCGGAGACTGGCCGCATAATACAAAAGAAGTACTGATCGGGCATGAGATCAGCCGCAATATCGGTCTTTCGGTTGGGGACTCTGTTATTGTCAATACGCCAAAACCGGACGGCGATCTTACAGTCAACAAATGCGTTGTTTCTGGAATTGTTACCACCGGCGGTGTAGAAGAAGAATTTATCTTTATGAGTTTGGATGATATAAAAAATATTATCGGCTATAACGACCAATTTGATGTTATTGAATGCAGTATTGATGGAAATCAGGAATACCTTAAATCTATTGCAGAAAATACCGCAAAAAACATAGCCGGTATTACCCCGCGGCTGGTAAAACGGGTAACAGAATCGCAGGATGTTGTTTTGGGTAAGCTGCAAGCCCTTGTGTGGATTGTTACCATTATTGTGCTCTTTTTAACGATGATTTGTGTAACGACAACGATGATGGCGGTAGTTGCAGAACGGCGGAAAGAAATAGGGCTGAAGAAAGCGCTGGGAGCATCCAATAGCAGCGTTGTAAAAGACTTCCTCGGTGAAGCAGTGATGCTGGGGCTTGTAGGCGGTATTCTCGGTGTGGTACTGGGTTATATCTTTGCAGATAACGTAAGCATTAGTGTATTCGCCCGCAGTGTTTCATTTCCGATTCAGCTTGCCCCCTTTACGGTTATTGCATCGATTGTTATCACGATTGTTTCGTGCTTATTCCCGGTTCGCGCCACCGTGGATATTGACCCTGCCCTGGTTTTACGCGGGGAGTAGAAAGGAACATCTTCTGTTTTTAAAGGTTCCCCAAAGGAGAATTATATGGATATTTTAACATTAAACGGCATTTCAAAGATATACGGCGACTTAAAAGCCTTAGACAACATCAACTTAAACGTAGAAGAAGGCGAATGGCTTTCTATCATGGGGCCGTCCGGCTCCGGGAAGACAACCCTGATGAATATCATCGGCTGTATGGATAAACCATCGCTTGGCAAGATTGAGCTTGCGGGGCAGGATATTTCCAAATTATCTGCAAAAGATCTGACTGTAGTACGGCGGGATACTATCGGGTTGGTTTTTCAGCAGTTCCACCTGGTCAACTACCTTACAGCGCTTGAAAACGTAATGATGGCGCAGTACTATCATAGTATGCCTGATGAAGAAGAGGCGATGGAAGCGCTTGCAAGCGTCGGCTTAAAAGAGCGGGCAAAACACCTGCCTAATCAGCTTTCAGGCGGCGAGCAGCAGCGGGTATGTATCGCCCGCGCCCTCATAAACCACCCCAAACTGCTCCTTGCAGATGAACCGACCGGTAACCTCGACGAAAAGAACGAGCTTTTGGTTATGGAGATTTTTGAAAAGTTGCATAATACTGGTAGTACCATCATCGTTGTTACCCACGACCCGGAGGTTGCCGACCAGGCAGAGCGGATGGTGGTGCTTGAGCACGGAAAAATTGCACGCATCGAAAAAATGAGCAGAACCCGGCCGGCGCTGCAAAGGTGAGACCGGTAAAGTAAGCGAAAGACTCACAGGAGAAGCATACAGCAAAAAATATGCTTGCTTTTAAGGGAAAGGAGACCGGTATTGTGGCAGCTGGAACAAAATATACTAAAAAATACAAACCGGATGCTGGACGGGAGAAGATAACTATCCTGTATGAAGATGAATATCTTGCAGTGGTGTATAAGCCTGAAGGGATGCTTTCCGTTCCGTATCCGGGGAGTAGGGTACAGACTGCGCTTGAAATTCTTGAACGGATTATGCGCAAAAAAGGATCATATTCTCAAGCCCATCGACCTTTTGCCGTTCATCGTCTTGATAGAGAGACTTCCGGAGTGATGATGTTTGCAATGACAGAAAAAGCCCAAAAAAAGATTATGGATAATTGGCAGACTCTGGTAACAGGTCGTATTTACCGTGCTGTTGCGGAAAATCCTGTGCAGGGAAGTGCTGTACGCGGAAATTCCGGCGCACTGAAAGATAGCGGCACAATTAACGACGGCATTGCCTATAATGTACATAATAGAGGTTTTGTTCCGCATGATAAAACCCGCTTTAAGACAGTCAGTGCTGTAACTCATTACACAATAATTGAGCGCGGAGTGCATCATACCCTCTTTGAATTAAGTCTTGAAACGGGAAGAAAGAATCAAATCCGGGCGCATCTGGCATCGAAAGGCTATGTTCTTGCCGGGGATGAAAATTATCGTGCAAGGACAGATCCTTTCGGACGGCTTGCCCTTCATGCACGGACACTTGTGTTTACTCATCCGGTTACAGAAGATCAGCTTACATTTGAAATACCTGAACCGGAAGAATGGCTTTTGTATGTGACAAAAGGAGCGAGCCGCAGCAAGCGTCATATCCATGAGAGGGAAGCATGTAGCTGCCGCACCGACAGACCTGCACGCTCTGCTTTTTGTCATTCTACTGGCAAAAAGCGCTCAATAAGATGCTCATACCTCAAAACCTGATAAGGGCATCTCGAAAAAACTCAGGTATAGTTTTTAGAGGATACCCTAAGATACTCCGGCTGTTGTTCCGGCGGCAGCTGTGTTTGTTCAATCAAAGCTGTACTGGATTCAACGAGTACCGTGCGTTCAACCGGCTCTATCTTGCCGATAAAAAAGTTGCCTGCTGCTTGAATAACGTGTACCCGGTCACGGTATTGCAGTACCTGCAAGGGGAAAAAGCTCCGCGCTGTGAGAAATTCCTCCGATTCATCCAGCAATGCTGCTGTTTTCTCTGACGAAAAGAGCGGTACCCAGTAGTAAAAACTGACATCAAAGCTGTTTTCCTCTGCGGCTGGGCTTATAGACAGCTGGGAAAGTCCGTAAATAGAACCTCCGTTGAGCGCAGCGATAACCGCAGTCTTATAGCGCTCCGGTTCGGTATCGGCGCTGGCAGGCGGTTGTACGTGCTGTTGGCTATGCACTGCGGTGCAGATTTCAAGAAATTCATGCGGGTTATAATAAATCTTCTTCCGTTCGTATGCTTCCCGCATTTTTGACGTTACAAAAAGATGTACCAGTAAACCTTCGTATTCAGAGCCTGCCTTGTTTTTAGTATATGCAGTTACCCGTGCCTGATCCAGAGCGCCGACTGCGGTGTAAAAACCTTGCACTACCGCTTCCGGAGAAAGCCCTGCGGTTTCCGGCGGTTTATTGAGGGTTCGGATAATACCGATAGCTGCTGCTATCAATATGATGATTCCTGCTGCCGCTGCTGTGAGCTTTCCTGCGTTCCTTGCTAAAAAACGTTTCCGGTTAATCCGTTTCCGCTCAGTTTGAATAAAGGCAGTGAGCTGTTTCTGAGATACCTGCTCTGTAGAGGTAGCGAGTGCCGCAGCAGAGTTCGCCGTATTGCTTGTGTCTGCGGCATGAGGTATATCAGTGTAAAAGAGAGGGCTTGCTGTGCTGCGGTATGCACAGAGCTGCTCACAGCCGGAAGGAATAGTTTGCGCAGTCTGCTGTGTCGTCAGTGCAAGCCCTTCGTTAATGAGCATTTGTACTTCCTTTACGAGCCTTGGACAGCGGAACCCGATGGGAATATAGACTCCATCCCGGATATTCTGCACAAGCTGCTCTGCAGTTCCTGATATTCCTTCCGCATTGTGCTGTTGTACTTTCGTATCTTGCTTTTCCGGATGTTCTCCGTCCATATCGGCAAAGGGAATAGCGGCGGCATTAAACGGGGCTTTTGCAGTAAGGCAGCGGTAGCTGAGCGCTGACAAGAGAAAATATGCAGCGCGGGGGAGAGGAGCCCTCTCTCCGTCCGGATGCATATAAGGATAATGATGGGTCAGTGCCGTTTTGGGAGCGGCGAGCGTACAGCGCTGCACTAAGCGCGGCGGCAAAATAATCAGATCATGACTGGCTGTATCTCGCAGCAAACACAAGGGAGCAGCCATCGCTGTGCGGAAAAACGGATCGCTCATTGCTCCGGCGGTATGTGCATCCAGCAGCATAGTGAAGAGCCGGTACAGCTCCCGCACAGCATCGCCTCTGTCCATATTGGGATCAGCGGCAAAGCTGATCAGCGGCTGTACATCGGTAAACGGAAGGATAATACCCATCTCTTCTCTTTTTTTCTCAGCATTAAAAAAGGCAGCGGTTTCGCTGAGGTAAAAAGGCTGCACAGAATTGTCTGGACTAATCCTAAATCCCGTATCGTGGAGATATTGGGTGATAGTTGACTGCGCAAAGATACGCGGTTCCATACCGGCGGTTAGGCAGCAGCATGGTTTGTTATGTAGAAGATAAGTTTGCAGTATCATAGTCTAAACTCCGTTATCGGCATTCCAACAGTAAACCTGTTCTGAAACTTCCGTTTCTAAAACAGGATACCTTGAAATGCGATGTTCACGCATCGTGTTATTTGTGCAATGCGTGAACTTGTCGACCTGTTCGAAAACGCAGTTATCGGACAGGTCTCGTATTCTTAAAAACTTAATGCGTAATTTTCCATAGCCGATGGATTTTTTTATTTCTAAAATCCTCGGGAATTGATTGGTGACTCACATCTTTCACGGTGAACAGCTGCTTGCGGTAGATAAAACAATCCGGTACAGACGGTATAACCGGTTCATCGGAAAGCGCTTCGCTACTAAACCTGAGTGTCCGTGAATTAGTAGAAAAGTAGAGTATTCCGTGAGGACTTAAAAGCGTGCAGCAGCTTCGTACAATATCCTGCCAGTGCCGGTTGACATCAAAAAACTGCGGTGTACGTTTTGAATTGGAAAAGGTTGGCGGATCGCAGATGATAATATCCCAGCGTTTCTTTTGCTGCAGAGCGCTGTCTAAAAAGGCGCGTACATCGCTTTGTACAAATCTGCAGCGCACCGGATCATCAACACCGTTCAGTTTTGCATTTTCTGCTGCCCACTGGAGGTAGTTTTTTGATAAGTCAACGGAACATACCTGTGATGCCCCACCAACCAGCGCATGAATAGAAAACGATGCTGTATAGCAAAAAAGATTGAGTACGGTTTTGTGAGCAGCTGTTTCGGCAATATGGAGGCGGGTGGGGCGGTGGTCGAGAAACAATCCTGTATCAAGATAATCTGAAAGATTGATAAAAAAACGGCAGTTCCCTTCCCGTATAATAATCCGCTTGCCGTATTCGGCAAGTTTTTCGTATTGCGCTTCGCCCCGTTGTCGTTTCCTGTATTTTCCGTACACACGGTCGGTAGGGATATCCAGTACAGCACAGAGAGCCTGGGTTAATTCAGCCGGAGAAGCTGCTTCCTTAGCACCATTAGCACTGTCGGTATGTGCAGCTCTTTCATATTCGGTTAAGGTTGCAAAGATGCAGTTCGTACCGTCTTCAATGTAGAGATCAACAGCAGCAGGAACCTCAGGAATATCCTTATCATACAGCCGATAGGCACAAGTACCGATACGGCGTGCATATTTCTTGAGATGTTTATACCGTTTTTTTATGCGGTTATAAAAAAGCGCTGCTTGATATGAGTTTGCATAGTTACACATCGAGTCCTCGCAGAATGCCACAAGAGAACACTTGAGCGTTTACACGTAAGGCATGCTGAAAAATAATGCGCCGGTGCCTGCCTGTTACATACGAGTATTCATCATAACGCCGAGGAGGGCATAACCGGATGTAAGGTCTTCTTGCTGGACGAGAACTTCAGCTGGGGCCTTAATTTTGACATTGGTAAAATTCCAAATAGCGTCAATTCCTGCTTCAATGAGCTGATTGGCAATAGTTTGTGCACTCGGTGATGGAGCGGTAAGAATTGCCAAGGCAGGTTGCAGCACCTGAATTTGTTCTGCTAAATCTTTCATGCCGAAGATCGGAATACCGTGAATCTTTTTACCGATCTTTTTTTTGTCGTTATCAAATGCTGCACAAATGTCTAAGCCATGATCGCGAAAACCTTGATATCCTGTTAAGGCGGTGCCGAGGTTCCCCGCACCGATGAGAATTGCCTTTTGCTGTATATCCCAGCGGAGAAAATGTTCAATAGCTGCAACAAGCTCATCAACCGGATAACCTTTTTTAGGTTTACCGATAATACCGGTAATTGCTAAGTCTTTACGTACTTGAATAGGCTCAAGATGAAGTTCCTCGGCAATAACCGTTCCCGAAATATACTGGTCCCCGTCTGCTTGCGCTTGTTTTACAATATGGAGATAAGAGGGTAATCTTCGTATTGAAGGTACCGCCGGAATCTTTATTCTTTTCATCTGCCTCACCTTGCTTATTAAAATAAAACATCAGAATCGCTCAAAATTGAAGCTTTGCACGTTCTTATACCTTTTATCTATCCCTAACTTCTATGATATAAACAAAAGACTGAAAGGTCAAGATAAATAATTTTAAGCATATATTCCCCATTTTTAATATTTATTTTTAGAATAAAAATGCCGAAGCGCAAAACTCAATGCTGCTTTGCACTTCGGCATAGATTTTTCGTTAAACCTGTTCGAAAACTTTCGTTTCTGAACAGGTCTATTATCTTCTATAAAACTGGAATTATAATGTCAAGAATGCGCCGGGACCAAGCGGCAAACCGGTTACATACCATATAATCATCAGCACGAGCCACGAAAGCAGGAATGCGATGGAATACGGCAGCATCATAGAAATCAGTGTTCCAAGTCCGGCATCTTCATCGTATTTTTTTACAAAGACAACGATCATTGCAAAATAGCTCATCAATGGAGTAATGATGTTTGTGCTTGAGTCTCCAATACGGTATGCAACCTGTGTTAAGGCAGGGGAGAGTCCGAGGTTTACCATCATCGGTACAAAGATCGGCGCCATAATTCCCCATTTTGCAGAGGCAGAACCGATAAAGAGATTCAAAAACGCAGAGATGATAACGAAAGCGATGATTAATGGTAAACCGGTAAAACCGATGCTCTTTAAGAAGTTTGCGCCGTTTACGGAGATAATGGTTCCGAGGTTTGTTTTGCCAAAGTAGCTGACGAATTGTGCAGCAAAGAATGCCAGTACAAGGTAACCGCCCATTGAACTCATTCCGTGTGTCATACCTTTTACGAGGTCGTTTGATTTCTTGATCTTTCCTAATGTCTTACCGTATACCAAACCGGGTACCAAGAACAAGATTAAAATAGCGGGGAGCAAACCGCCGTGCATAAAATTACTGAGGGAACTAGCCCCTGTTTTGGGATCTATTTCGCTTAAAATAGCAAGGGAGGGAAGACCGGGTAAACCGAACATACCGATAACGAGCAGTATAGTTATGATTAAAATGGAAATTCCGGCTAATTTGAGCGCCTTTGTTTCTTCTGCAGAAACGGGCATATCATCGGGCTTATAGTCTCCGTTATATGTTCCAAGGTTCTTTTCTACAATTTGCTCTGTAATTAAGGTTCCGACGATTGTTAACAAGAAGGTTGAAACAATCATGAAGTACCAGTTACAGGTAGGATCAAGTGAAATATCTATACCGGCATTGTGCAATGCTTCAATAGTGATACCGGTTAAGAGCGGGTCGGTGGTTCCCAGTAAGAGGTTTGCGGAGAAACCGCCGGAAACACCGGCAAAGGCGGCAGCAAGACCTGCCAGCGGATGCCGTCCTGCATTAGCAAATACGATAGCGCCGAGCGGGATAACAACAACATATCCTGCATCGGAAGCAATATTACTCATAATACCGGCAAAAACAACAACAGCAGTCAGCAGGCGGGGATTGATATTGGACAGGAGTTTCTTCAGTGAAGTATTGATAAGACCTGTCCATTCCGCAACACCGATACCGAGCATTGCAACCAATACGGTACCGAGCGGAGCAAAACCGGTAAAGTTTTTTGTTGCACTATTCAGCATATACCGGAAGCCTTCCACATTCAAAAGAGAAAGCGCTTTTATGGTAACATCTTTTCCTTTTTTTGCATCAAAATAGGTAACAGGTGCACCGAATGTTTCTGCAAGGGCAGATACGATAACGACAACGATGCTGAGAATAAAGAAGAGCATCGCAGGATGCGGAAGCTTGTTTCCAATCTTCTCAACACCTTTGAGGAAGCCTGAAACTTCCTGGTTCTTTTTTGTACTCATAAGAACTCCTAGAAAATAGTTTCCACACAATATATGCGGCAATCAGTACCATTATACCGGATGATTTGTTAATTTGCAAATCCCATTTTGCAGAAATATTGATAATTTACCGCAAAAGATACTGGTACCGCCCTAAAAACTCGGTTGGGTTTTTAAGAAATTGAAGTTTTTAGAGGTTCTCACTAAGATATGAAAAATATATACATTTCTGCTGTCTTTTTTGTGATTTTTTATTATAATAAAAAAAAGGATCGTAGGAGGATAGAAACGGAAATTGATTCTTATAGCTGCAAAACGGCTATTCAATTTTTCTTTTCAAATACCGATACATTATGCGATAGATTGTTTTTATTGAAATGAGGAGGCTTCACAGCGATGGGAACATCGTTTATATTAGCGCCGTCTTTATTGAGCGCAGATTTTTCGCGGCTTGCTGAAGAACTGACATTTATAGAAGCAAATGGCGGAGAATGGGTGCATCTTGATGTTATGGACGGAGCTTTTGTACCGAATTTAACCTTCGGCGCACCGGTTGTGCGATGTCTGCGGAATAAAAGTACGCTGCCCTTTGATGTGCACTTAATGGTAGAACGTCCTCAGGATTTTGTAAAAACATTTGCAGAAGCCGGTGCTGATTATTTTACCTTCCATATTGAAGCCTCTGTCCATGCTCATCGGCTTATTTCTGAGATACGGGCAGCGGGTATGAAGCCGGGGGTGAGTATAGTGCCGTCAACCCCTGTACATATTTTAGATGAGGTGTTACCTTTAGTTGATTTGGTGTTGGTTATGACGGTGAATCCGGGTTTCGGCGGGCAAACGATGATTTCCGGTTGTCTTGAAAAGGTTCGGGAATTACGGAAACGGCGCACCGAAAAACAGTATACCTATTTGATTTCCGTAGACGGCGGCATCAATGCAGCAACGATTACCAATGCCGCAGATGCAGGCGCTGATGTGATTGTTTCGGGATCATCCTTTTTTTCCGGAGATATAAAGAAATGAAAAAGAAAATAATGATAGTATGGCTGCTGTGCTGCGCCATATACGCAGTTTTTGCTGCTGATGATGCCATGCTCACCGGTTTGGATGCATACAGCCGCGGCGATTGGACTGCTGCTGCTGCTGCATTTGAACAAGCTGCGGAAACACAGCCTGAAAACCGCACTGAAGCCTTGTACTGGCTTGTGATGGCAGAAACTTCGGCAGAACGGTATGTGCGTGCATTGAGTTATGCCGATTCCTTTTTGGCTGCTGCACCCGGCGATGAACGGGCTGCGGAAGTACGGTACCAAAAAGGACGGATTCTCCATCTGTCCGGCAGCTATATAAACTCGTCAGAGGTCATGTATCAATTTATTAAAGACTATCCAGATCATCCGAAAGTTCCTTCTGCGTATTATTGGATAGGAGAGAACCTCTACGCGGAAGGCTTATATGCTGATGCCCGCAAGGTTTTTGCAGCGCTGGTGGTCGACTATCCCAGTTCAGGCAAGGTAAGCGAGGCACGGTATAAGATTGTGTTGATCGACCAGCAGGCTGTGCGCAGTGAGCTTGCCCAGATAGTAAGTGAGGCGCAGGGAAAGGAAGAAGCTCTTCCTGATGCGCAAAGCTCCGCAGCTGCTAATACCGCCGATACTGGGGCTGCTGCCCGTTCGGAAGAAGCACAACGGCGGGATGAAGAAATTGCCGAGAGGCTCAAGACATTGGAAGAAAAAATAGATGCGCTTGCAGAATCACTGTCTAAAATGTCTGCAGAACAGGAAAGCCTCCGTGTGCAAGAGCAGCAAGAAAGGCGGAAACACGCAGCGGAAGCACGGCAGAAAGAACTGGAAGAACTCCGGCAGCAGAGCCGTACTTTGGAACAGCTGTATAAGCAGCGCACAAAAGGAGTAGAATAATGCGGATATTCAATAAAAAAATATTGCTGATCTGTTTTTCAGCATGCTTGCTCTGTGGTATTGCTGCTGCGGATGAGATTGTTGAGATGGTTAGCGATCCTTTAAAACTGGTTATTTACCCAAAAACGGGGAATTTCTGCCTCTATCACTCCAAAGCGGAAGATGCCCGGAAATATGAACCGCTCTATGATGACCGTTCTCAGGCTTCCGTTAATATTTATTCGGTGCTTTTTAACGGTGCGATGTTTCATCTCAATAATAAAAGCGGAAAGAAAATCATTGTTAGTCAAACGAAAGACGAGATAACCCTAACTTTCCAAATCAGCTTGGACTTTTTGGCATCACAGACCTTTTCGTTTGTGCCTTCAAAGCAGCGCTCAACAGGCAAAATACTCAAGGTTGTAACGGAAATTCAAAATATTTCGGGTGAGCTTGCCGATATTGCGCTCAAAGCGGTCTTTGATACCTCATTAGGAGAAAAGAACTTAATTCCGCTTTATACTGATTTACGGAGCGAGATCGGTGCAGAACTGATGCTGCAGCCGGTATTGGAAAAAGATTCCGTGATTTTTTCCGCGGATAAGGGCTATGCCTGTCTATTCTTTTTACGGAATGAATATATGACGGTGCCGACCTTTGTGTATGCAGCAAACTGGGAACGGCTGGTAACAAAAAAATGGCTGCCGTCTTATGTGAGCGGTAGGTCGTTTAGGAAGTATACCTCTTCCGATCCGGGACTTTTATATGTGTGGTCTGAAAGAAAAGTACAGAATAAGGCAACATTATCTATAACAAACTGTATCGGCTTTTATGATTACCGTAATACTGCAGAAACCGCAACCGGCTATGCTGCTTATACCCAGCAAACGGGTGTATCTGTGCAGCAGCCGATTATTGTTGATCAGACAGTAAATAAATCGGTTGTTACGAAAGCGCCTGATGCAGCTCAGCCTACAGCACCTGCTGTTCAGCAAGCGGCATCCTCTAGTCAGCAGTCAGCCCCTGAAACACGGGAAAAAGCTCCCACTGTTCAAAAAAAGCCTGTAAAAAAAGCTCCGGAAAAAGACTATCAGTATGTCAAAAAGCTCTTGGACAGGATTGCAGAACTGGAACAATCTCCGGATGAACTTTCAACCGAAGAAATCCGTAAATTGCGTACGGAGGTTGATAACGCAATAAAGGCCATACAGGAAGAATAATGGCGTCTTCAATTCTCGAACAAGCAAAAAAGCAATTTGCGAGGGGAAATTATCAGCAGGTTATCCAGCTGCTGCAGCCTCATGTTACTCAATATGTCACCTCCGGTGATTCAAAAGACTCCCTCTATAATGCCTCGTTCAATAAATCGTTTCCGTTTTATTTGTATTTGGGGCTTGCTTGTTTACATGCCGGGGATATAGGAGGAGCAGTAGATTATCTGACCTGTGCACGGCGTATTAAAATGACCGATCCTGATCTGCTCTGTGCTCAGGCTGTCTTATTTTTACGGCGGGGAGATACCGCCCGTGCGATTGATTATTATCTTGAAGCTGTTGAGTATAACCCTAATCATGCATTGGCGCGGGATGGACTTGAGTTTATCCGGACGCATAATACCCCGGAGGCAATTGGAGAAGCGGTTGAAGCGGGCGAAATAAAAAATTATTATCCGCGTCCGGGTGTGCAGACATACCATAAAAAACAGTTGACTGTATTAGCTGCTGCGGGAGGAATTGCGTTTGCCGCAGTGATCGTTATTGTGTTATTGATAAAATTTCCTATCAATTTTGATAAAGTACGCGGTACACGGGCTGACCTTTCTTCTTTGGTGCTGTTGTCGGAGGAAAAAGCCCGTCCTATTGACACAAGCGGGACGTACCGCTACAGCCTTTCGGAAAAAGAAGTGTTGAAAGCGTATCAAAATGCACAAAAGTACTTTCAAAATTCACAGGATAACTTAGCGCAGATAGAGGTAAATAGGATTCTTTCTTCAAATGCAGCTCAGTCGATTAAGTATAAAGCCCGGCTTTTGATGGGCTATTTTGCAGTGCCGGGTTTTGATACCGTGCGGGACATTCCTGCGTACAGCGATGTGCGGGCTGATATTCCGCTGTATCTTGACTGTTGGACTATTTGGTCGGGAATTGCAACCAATATTCAAACTGATGGAGAAAATACCAGTTTTGACCTGTTAGTCGGATATGGCGACCGTGTACAGCTCGAAGGAATTGTTCCGATATTCTGTAATTTTTCGGTACGGATAGATTCGGAGCGTCCGATTGAAGTTCTCGGTAAGATACAGCAGCGGGGCGGTGTGCTTTTCTTGAAGGCAGCCGGAATCCATCAAAGCCAAGTGCCGGCGAATAAAAAATAGACTGTACGGCGCTCAAAGCAGGCTTTGCTTTGTCTTTCGTGTTGGCAAAACATCAAATGCAGGTACAGCGGTAAATAGGCGGGTATCTTAAATTGTAAGGTCCTCTATTGTGGTGTTGAGGCGTGTAAAATAATAGCCGTGCAAATTGACTTTTTATGGGAGTACAAACGCTGATGTATAAGGCGGATACAATACGGATAGGCGGGAAAGGGCTAGTGCGGAGTGTTACATTGGGCGGAGATGCTCCTATTGCCGTACAAACAATGTGGAAACAACCGCTGCGGGAAGATACGCTTGCAGAAACGGTGCGGAAAATTGCTGAGTTGGAACAGCTTGGCTGCGATATACTCCGGTTTGCCGTCCCTGATGCCCCAAGCGCAGAGGCTTTTGTAAAGCTCACCCGTATAACACCGATGCCGCTTGTTGCCGATATTCACTTTGATTATCGGCTTGCCTTGCGTTGTATGGATGGCGATGCAGCAAAGATACGCATCAATCCGGGGAATATCGGTACTGAAGAGCGGGTGAAGGCGGTGATCCAAAAAGCGCAAGATACTGGAACGGTGCTTCGGATCGGGGTAAATACCGGCTCTCTTCCCGCTGATTTACGGAACCGCATGGAAGAAGAAATGCAGGCGGGGCGTGAAGCTGATGAAGCGCGGGCTGCGGCTTTGGTGGAAGGCGCGTGCAGAGAGGCTGCTTTTTTTGAAACGCATGGGTTTAAACAGTATTTAGTATCCATGAAGGCTTCATCAGTGCGGGAAACCGTGCTCGCAAACGAGCTTTTTGCACAAAAGTCTGCCGTTCCGCTCCATCTCGGTGTAACGGAGGCAGGGCCTCTTGTTTCAGGTATTGTAAAAAGTACGCTTGCGTTTTCTAAACTGTTTGAGCATAATATCGGTTCCACCATACGGGTCAGTCTTTCTGATACAATGGAAAATGAATTGATTGCAGCCCGGGAAATTCTGATGGAATGCGGGAAACGGCAGGGGGGAATCCGGTTGGTATCGTGTCCCCGCTGCGGGCGCAACGGATTTGATGTGCACGGTTTTGTTGAGCGCTGGCAGCGGAGGCTTTTTGCCGAAAAAAAAGATATAACCGTTGCCGTGATGGGCTGCGTTGTGAACGGGCCCGGCGAGGGAAAATTTGCTGATATAGGTATTACCGGTGCAGAAAATATGGTGCTCCTCTTTAAGCGGGGTGTGATTGTACAGCGCATTGATGTGCAAGGCTTAAGCGATTCGGAGCGGAACGCTGCCGTCGATGCTGTCTTTGAAAAGGAATTGCAGAGTTTATGAAAAAGTTCGCAATACTATGGTGTATTCTTCTTGTGAGCGCCGGTCTCTATGCGCAAAAAACTTCGGTTTCTTCTGCCGACTATCCATGGCAGCTGTTAGAGCAAGGTAAAATTGCCTATGAAAAGCGGGAATTCGGTACCGCACTGCTCCTGTTCGGAAAAGCACGGGAACTGCGCAAAACGCAGGTTGCCGCTCAGTATGACTATCTTTTTTCTGCAGTGAAGCCTTATCAGGTGCGGGCAGCCGGCGATCTTATTGCTGATGTCTATCGGGTACTGGAGAAACGGCAGGATTATGAAGCCTGTGCAATATTAGATAAGATATTTCTGACTCATCCCCCTGCTTATTTTGATAAATCGATTTCTGCACTCTTAGACTGGTTCAAAAGAAGCGGTGTTTATCCTGAGTGCGACTATCTTATCGGCAAAGTGTATGAGCTTGAAGGAGAACTTTCCCAGTCCCGGCGCTTTTATAAGACTGCGTGGGAGTCGCGGGAATTTTTGTATATTCCGGATATGCGTTTTGAAATTATTTATTCGCTGGCTCAAATTTCTGGCTTATTAAAGCAATACGATGATCAAGAAAAATATCTCCTGCTCATTCTAACGGAAGATTCCGTCTATGGAACGACAAACGTCGAGAGCGCTACATTACGGTCGATGATCCATACCGTTAAAAACGAGCAGACAATAGAAAAATTTTTCTCACTCTACCGGCATCATAATGATATAGCCCTCCGTGCTTATATTGAACTAACCGATATTTATATGCGTGCTGAAGAATACGACCGGGCATTTAGAACCGCTTTGCTCGGCTCTGATATCGCGGTAACGTACATGAGCGATACCCTCAAGCGAGTTGATTTTACGTACACCTACAGTACTTTTTCAGATTTGCTGCTGAGGGTTGGTACTAATAAAGATATACTGCATTGGACCGAAACAAAGAAAATCTGGGATGTCTTTTTACAGCTTGCCGACCTTCTGTATCGGCAAGGATATGTTGTTCAGGCAAGTGATTTGTATTACAAACTCGCAGAATACTGTCCTTCGTACACCTATGCAAAGGAAGCGTCTTATAAATTTTCGCAAACTTTTTAGATAGCATCGCTTTTGTGCATTTACCGGTGCCTGCCATGGATTCCACGGTTAAAAGATATACTCCTTGTGTATATTTTTTAATACGCGATGTTTGCAAAGCAACCTCGACATCCACTACCGCCACGGATGGCGGCGGTTCCATGCAGCAGTGACGTTTTTGCACAGCAAAAACTCGCGTTCAAAAATTGACAAGGAGGTCAATTTTTGAACTTGCCGCGGATGGCGGCGGTTATAGCAGATGCGATATTTCAGCGGTTGAAAATAAACCTACGATTTAGAACACCGCATTGCAAGGTAGTTTGTCAGAAGCATAAGTTTCCGAACAGGTTTAATGTTCTGCATTTTTCTTTTTCTCTGTTTTCTTCTAAATCCCTGCCGTGTGGTTCAGCCATTGCCAAAAGATACAAATCCGGTTTACAATGCTGATTATTTACAAACATATTTATATTGAGGTTTATATGTTATTGAAAGGAAAAAAAGCATTGGTAACCGGTTCCTCACGGGGAATTGGGAAAGAGATTGTCCGCCGCTTCTTGGAGGAAGGGGCGGAAGTGTGGGGACTTTGTACAAAGCCGTCCCAGGGAAAGGCAGAAATGGAGGCATTTGCAGCTGAGCATAACAGTGCATTCCATGAAATATATGCTGACTGCGGTAATGCCGAGGAGCTGACTGCTGCGGTTAAAGATGCGCTCAAGCAATCCGGCGGCTTTCAGATTTTGGTCAACAATGCCGGTATTACACGGGATGGTCTTTCGTTCAGAATGCCGCAGGAAGACTGGGATGCTGTGCTGCGGGTGAATTTGACAGGTGCATTTTTAGCTTCTCAGATTGTTTCCTCGGATATGCTGCGGAAACGGGAAGGTTCCATCATCAATATGGCAAGTATTGTCGGTCTCCATGGTCAGGGCGGACAGGTCAATTATGCAGCAAGCAAAGCGGGCTTAGTCGGATTTACGAAAAGTCTTGCAAAAGAGATCGGCAGCAGAGGGGTACGGGTCAATGCATTAGCGCCCGGCTACATTGAAACAGATATGACATCCTCATTACCGGAAGATGTCCGTAAAAACTGGGTAGAAACCGCAATCCCCTTAAAGCGGGGCGGTACCCCTCTTGATGTAGCAAACGCTGCTGTCTTTTTAGCATCGGATTTGTCTATGTATGTTACTGCGCAGGTACTTGGCGTAGATGGCGGTATGGGCGCTTAATTAGAGGAGAAAAACATGAGAAGAGTTGTAATTACCGGCATGGGAGCAGTTTCCGCTTTGGGAAATACGGTTGCGGAAACGTGGGATGGAATAAAGGCGGGGCGTTGCGGAATCGATAAGATTACTGTCAACTACGATACCGGAGATGACCGGGTAAAAATTGCTGCCGAATGTAAACAATTTGATCCTACTGCTTTTATGGATAAAAAAGATGCCCGCAAAATGGCGCGTTTTTCTCAGCTTGCCGTAGCAGCTGCGGTACAGGCAGTGGCTGATGCAGGGCTTTCAAAAGAGACTATTGATGGAAACCGTACCGGCGTAATGATTGGAAATGGAATCGGCGGCTTTGAAATTCACGAAAGTTCGTTCAAAAAATATTTTGAATCGGGGCATTCTCGGATTCCTCCGCTTACTATCCCGTTGCTTATTCCAAATGAGGCTGCAGGGAATGTCAGTATGCATTTCGGATTGCACGGTGTTTCGTGGACAATTACGACTGCCTGTGCTTCCGGTACCGATGCTTTAGGCAATGCCCTTGATTTGATCCGCTCCGGTAGAATGGATATGTGTCTTGCCGGAGGAACTGAGGCAGCGATTACAGGATTTGGGATTAATGCATTCAGCGTTCTGCAAACCCTTGCTGCAGACTATAATGATGAACCGCACAAAGCATGTTGCCCCTTCGATAAAAAACGGTCTGGTTTTGTGATGGGAGAAGGGGCTGGTATTCTCATTCTTGAAGAATACGAACATGCTAAAAAGCGCGGCGCAAAAATATATGCGGAGCTTGCAGGTTACGGCGGCTCATCCGATGCATATCATCTTACAAGTCCTGATCCGGAAGGAACAAGCGGCGCTCTCGCGATGATAAAAGCGTTGGAAGATGCGGGTGTCAAACCGGAAGATGTGCAGTATTACAATGCTCACGGAACATCCACCCCCATTAATGATCCCTCAGAAACATCAATGATCAAAAAAGCCTTTGGAGAGCAAGCCTATAATCTGAAAATCTCTTCTACAAAGTCGATGATTGGGCACTGCTTGGGTGCTGCCGGCGCTTTAGAGGCGATTATCTGTGTAAAAGCGATTGAAGAAGGCTTTTGCCCGCCTACTATCAACTTGACAGAGCCTGATTTGGAGGCAGGATGCGATCTTAACTATCTACCGCAAAAGGGGGTAGCATGTACTGTTGATTGTGCAGCCTCCGGCTCGCTCGGATTCGGCGGACACAACGGTGTGCTCGTGTTCAAAAAAGTAAAAGAGAATCTCTAAAAACTTCAGTTTTTTAGAGGTTTTCCTTAAGCTTTTTTGCGATGTTTTATAAAAATAGGATTTTTGTAAAACTCGCACGGTAATAGGCAACACGGACGTTGCCTATTACCGAAACATCGTTACTGCGTAGAACCACCACCATCATCCGTGGCGGTTTTTACGGTCATAACAAGATAAAGACTTATTAAAAAGACTCGTTATCAGCTTTGCTGATGCAGCATCTCTAAAAATCTATACCTGAGTTTTTAGAGATGCCCTATGATATAATTGATTGAAAAAAGGTATAATAATGATGAAAAGTTCGTATTATGGAGATGATCCTTTCCCTGAAGGGGGGCGCTATGCGTGTTAAAAATACAAAAAAGCGGTTTTCTATCCACAAAAGGTTAATGCTTATTTTCGGCTGTTTAATTACAATAGCAGCTATTGCCGGAGGTATCATTGCGATTCGCCTGGCACGTAAAGCCGTAATCGAAAAAATTGAAACGCATCTTATTGATAAAGCGGAAGATACTTCAAAAATTATTGATAGCCGTATTGCTTCTGTTTTTCAATTTCTTGAAGGTATTCAGCAAATGCCGTGGATGCAAGATGAACGATTAACGTTCGCAGAGAAAAGCCAGCTATTTGCTTCCTCCAATGTGCGCAAAAGTATAAAAAATTTCGGTGTCAGCGATGCCGCCGGTATCCGCTATGCTTCCGATGGAACCACCGCCTCTGTAGCGGATAGAGAGTGGTTTAAAGCCGCGATTGCCGGGCATCCATCTCTGTTTGAGCCGCATATTTCACGCTCAACGCATACATTGCAGATACTGTTCGCTGTACCGATTTATGATCCCCATCAGCGGGTGATCGGTGTATTTGACGCGCTCTTTCCCAGTTCTGTGTTGAGCGATGAAATTAAAGATATTGTTATTGGGAAAACCGGTGAATGTTATATACTTGGTTTAACCGGTACAATAGTTGCGCATAAAAACCAAGAATTTATAGAAAAGTCATATAATATAATCGAAAGCTCTACAAATAATCCCGCACTTACCTCAACTGCAATGTTTTTACGTCATGCATTAGAGACTGAAACAAGTGAAGTGGGATATTATACCTATCAAGAAAGACCGTATATTGCTTCTTATGCTACCATCAAAGCAACCGGTTGGAAAGTTGTTATTAAGGCGCCGGTTAATGAATTTATGGAAACGGTTGCTATCCTGCAAAAAACGATGATGATTTTTGGTGTTATCATTTTACTCATTGCTCTCGTAATTATTTATGTTGCGGCACGCGCTATCGTAAACCCGATTCAAAGGGCTGTTCTTGCATTGAAAAATATTGCACACGGTGAAGGTGATCTGACTGTCCGCTTACCGGTACATGGAAACGATGAAATGAGCGATATGGCTGAGTATTTCAATGAAACGATTAAAAAAATTGCTGTAGCGGTACAGTCTGTTCGTGTTAACGCCGGTTTGATGGAAACAGTTGGAAGCGAGCTTGCTGCCAATATGACCGAAACAGCAAGCGCCGTTTATGAAATCAGCACCAATATAGAGAGTGTGAAGAAACAGGTTATGAGCCAGTCCAAGAGTGTCATTGAAATCGGCTCTTCGCTACAAATGATGACGTACACGATTGAAAAACTGGACACACATGTTGATATTCAAACGGAAACGGTGGATAATTCACTTGTTTCGATCGACAAAATGGTAAAAAGTATTCATACGGTAAACGGCAGCATAGAGCAAAACCTACGGATACTGGATGAACTAACCGAGGCAACCGATAATGGTAAGACGGCAGTTACGGAATCCGTCGGTTTGAGTAAAGAGGTTGATGCGAGTTCCGAAGTTCTTCTTGAAACCAGTAGTGTCATTCAAAATATTGCTGCGCAAACGAATCTACTCGCGATGAATGCTGCAATCGAAGCCGCTCATGCAGGAGAAGCAGGCAAAGGCTTTGCTGTTGTTGCCGGAGAAATCCGAAAACTTGCCGAAGAATCCAGCGCACATGGAAAGAATATTACAAATATTCTGCAAGGTCTTAAAACCAAGCTGGAACGGGTAACAACTTCGGCTGAATCAATCGAAACTCAATTCGATACTATTTTCGGACTTGTTGAAAAAACAAGAACTCAGGAACAAGTGATAATGCAGGCTATGCAGGAACAAAAGGATGATAGCGCACATGTTGTTCAGGCAATGGAAAAGATTGGAAACGTAACGCATGCGGTACAACATGTTTCGCAGGAAATGCTGAAAGGGAGCGCCGCTGTTTCCGATGAAATGAAGCTGCTGGCTGCAATGTCCGACACTATTGCGTGCAGTATGAACGAAATGGCTGCCGGAGCTGTACAGATTAACCAAGCTGTGCAGGAGGTCAACGAAATTTCACAGAAAAATAAAAACAGTATTCAAAATTTATCCGAAGAAGTCGGTAAGTTTAAGACATAAGGGAGAATAACATGAGTGTTACAAAAGACATTGAAACATTGCTTCCGCACCGGAAGCCCTTTTTGTTTGTTGACGAAATTATCCGTGCAGATGATGAAGGCAGCGAAAGCCGGTATACCTTTAAGCCGGAAGAGTTCTTTTTTAAGGGACATTTTCCCGAATATCCGGTGGTACCCGGTGTAGTGCTGGTTGAAACAATGGCTCAGGCAGGCGGCGCCGCGCTCAGTTCCATGGGAAAATTTGAAGATGGGGCGCTGTTCTTTTTAGCGACCGTGGATAAGGTGAAACTCCGTGCGCAGGTACGTCCGGGAGATACGGTGCGCATCAAAGTAAAAAACCTGCGTGTGTCATCCCAGATGATCAAACAGTCCGGTAAGCTTTCTGTGGGTGATACGGTCGCTGCAGAGGCAGAGTGGATGTGTCTTGTGGGAAAATCTTAGGATATCTTTGCAAATATTACGGTGGCATCTGAGTTGCCGCATCATGAAAAGTGTACATCCTTGTATACTTTTCATGATGAGTTTCAGCTGGAGGCGAAGTATTGATTCTCTGACAGGATGGCATACATGTCGAGGTTGTTGATTTTTACATAAAATTTTTATATCTCGTCCCGGATAAACGTTCAGGGAGAGTTGCTCTTTTATGTTATCTACGATATACTAACTCGAGGAGTAACTATGTTTCCATTTACGAAGAAAGATACGGATGAAAAGGAAACCGCAGCGAATACGGTAACCGGTGTTGTATTTCAAGCGAAAGAAATTGAATCGCTCATGTCTGCTATCGAAGACATTGCTTTTAATATAAAAAGCGGAATTAACGGGGCATCTCAGGTTATTTTAAAAAACCTAAAACAGGAAAATCAATTCGATTCATTTACTGAAAGCATCCGCTCCATTCTGAATTCCATCATATCGGTACAGGAGCAGCTCGAAGAAGTGCATAGCTGTACAACGGCGTTAGAAGATACTGCCGGAAAGGCAAATACCTCAGTAGAGCAAATTACCGATTCGGTCAATCACGTTGCAGCTATCGTCTCCGATAGAATTTCTGTAACGTCACAGCTGACTGATGCTGTGGCAAAAGGTTCCCTTAAAGTAAAAGACTTATTTACCGTTATTGACAGTCTGAATCAGAATATCGATGCGGTTAAAGATATTATCAGCTCGATTAACGATGTAAGCGCTCAGACAAACTTACTTGCAATGAACGCAGCAATCGAATCCGCCCATGCCGGTAAAGTCGGACTTGGTTTTGCCGTTGTTGCCGGTGAAATTAGAAAACTTTCAGAAGCAACCGCTCTTAATGCAGCCGATGCATCTAAAACACTGAAAAACATGCTTGATGCGCTTCATATTGCGAGAGATACTGCCGATGAAACGCGCACAGCGATGACGGTAATCGGTAATTCGGTAAATGAGACAACGAATACATTCCTCGAAATTTCTTCGGAAATGAACAGTCTTGCCGGTACCAGTACCTCGGTACGGGATGCGATGATGCTCTTGCCCGAATCTGCAGCCGATCTCAATGCTCGGGCTGACACAGCGATCGACCATATTGCACGGATAGCGGAACAGGCAGATAACGGTAAATCAACCCTTGTACAGCTGCAGCAGACCGCTGAAGAAGTAAGCGCTTTGATGAGTAGTGCGCTCTTTAATATGAATAGCATTATCGACAGTACGGTTAAAATTGATACAACAGTAGAAAAAGGGACTGACCTTACAACCGGAAAAACGGTTGCTAAGAGCCAGACTATGCCGTTTGGTCTTATTGTATTGAGGCACCTTGGATGGGTTACTAAAGTACGTGCATCAATCGACGGAAAACTTGTAGCAGGCAGCATAGAACTAGGCGATCATAACAAATGTGACTTGGGGCAATGGATAGAACACGAGGCTTCTTCATATCAAGGAGTATTGCAGCATCCTGAATTTAAAAAGCTCTGTGTTCAGCATGAAAAACTGCATGACATTACCCGGACAGTGGTCAATCAATCAAAAACATTGCCCCGTTCCGAACTTGAGGCTTTTTATTCTCAGCTGCTTGAAATCTCCGCTGCTGTTATCGACAGCTTAAGTGTATTACGGCAGTTTGTTGATAGTAAGTATGCTGCGAAAAAATAGCGGATCAGTATAGTTCGGGGCGTTGATTTGCATGAGATATGCCTGCGGAAGCGCTTGTTATGAGCTTTCCGCAGGCAATACCTGCGATTTATCCGGTTTTTATGCACCTTGAAAGAGCAGCCATCGTGCAATGATTCCTGCAATGGTACTGAATGGCGGGGTTCCTGTTTGGGAGTAGTCTTCAAGCATATATCCAATTTTTATAAAAAATGTAGTAATACTGGTAAGACCTGCCGTCAGCATTAAAACACCAAAAAAGATAATCAATATTCCTGCCGTTATTTTGACACCCCGTGCATGCTGCTTAAACCAGCGCAGCAACGGCTCCGTTTTGTCAAAAAACAGTCCTGTCAGCAAAAAGGGAATACCCAGACCAAGTGAATATGCCCCAAGCAGAAAGGCTGCCCTTGCAACATTTCCTGATTGTGCTGCAAACAGGAGAATTGATGATAAAATGGGACCAATGCAGGGACTCCAGCCTGCTGCAAACAGCATACCGAATAGGAATGCCTTGGAAGCTCCTGCTGCATTGTTCGGAGCCTGTGCTTTGAGTTCAGTCCTCAAAAATGGGATAAAGTCAAATAGCATGTTCAGTCCAAGGAGAATAACAACAATACCGGCTCCGCGCATGATGTTCCGCGGAATAGAGCTGCCGATAAACCGTGCGCCGGTTCCAAACAAAATAGCAAGAACAACAAATACAACAGTGAACCCTAGTACAAAACTCAAACTGCGTAAGAATAAGCGGAATCGTCCGCTGCTGCCGTCTCTAATTTGTGACAAAGATTCCCCTGAGATAAACGAAAGATATACAGGGATGAGCGGCAGCACACAGGGACTCAAAAAAGAAAGAAGACCGGCAAGAAAAGCGCCTGCAAGTCCGGGCAAAGAGGTACTACCCATCGGCAAGTTCCTTGAATACTTTGATCAGCTCCTGTTGATCATACTCCATCGCACCGATACGGGCAGCAATAACCTTTCCGTTTTTATCGACAATATAGGTTGAAGGTATCCCCCGCGCTGCAAATATTGATGATAATTGCTGAGATTCATCGAGATAAATGGGAAATGTGTATTTATTTTTTTCAATAAATGAAGCTACTTGAGCTTGCCGTTCCCCTACATTTACTGCAACAATCTGAAAAGCGGAGTTTTTTGTTTGAGCATACAATCGTTCTATTGACGGCATTTCTGCACGGCATGGCGGACACCATGTTGCCCAAAAATTCAGGAGCGTAATCTTCCCTTTAAAGGCATCAGCGTTCATTGAACCGCCTTCCAGTTTTGCTACTGACGTAAGCGGTAGGTCAATCGGCTCTTCATATATGTAGAATCCAAGCGATGCGAGCCGTTCCGATACGGTGCCGGCAGTAGTAGAGTGTATCGCCGTTTGTTGCCGGGCGGTATTCGGCATAGACGAAGCCTCTGCTGGAGTAGCATTAAGGGCGGCTGACTCAGAGGCTTGTTGCTTTGCAGAACAGCCGGATAGCAGTACGGCTGGAACCATACAGAATACAAAAAGAATTGTTCTAACTTTCATGTAAATAAAATAGTATATTTACCGCAAGAAGTCAAATATTAGGAATCATTTTTATTTATAACTTGCTACAATCGTTGCTTTTTTTGGTAAGCAACTTGTTAAAAATCCTCATTTAGCCTATTATCTGTGCCGGACACTATGCCGTAAGGAGATACGCAATGCACCAGCTTTCACTGGATCTTTATCAATTATTAAGCGAATTTAGTCAGCATGAGGCTCAGCGGGTCAATGCTGCCGAAGTAGAGCCTGAGCATGTCCTCTTAGCACTCATTATGAAGCGTGTCGGACGCGGTTATCAGCTATTACAAGCGCTGCATATTAATTTTTTGAATTTGCAGCTGGTGTTAGAACAAAAAACACCGATTAGAAAAGGGGAGCCGGTACACGGAGAAATTCCTTTGTCGAACAAGCTCAAGCTGCTCATAGATACTGCGGCGGCTCAAGCGTATACAATGCAGCATGAGGCTGCGGGTACTGAACATCTTATTCTGGCGTTTGCTCATATTCAGGAGAGTATCCTTGCCCGGTTTTTTGCCGAACGCGGTATTTTTGTTGCTGATGTACAGCGCGAGCTGGATAAAATGAACGGAGCAAAACATATACGGCAGCCGGAGGGACAAGATGGGCAGCAGAACAAAAAAAGGGATAAAAAGAAGCATAGTGTTTTAGCTGAATGCAGTAGAGACCTTACGCAGATAACCCGTGAGGGGCGGCTTGATCCCGTTATCGGGAGAACACGGGAACTCAAGCGGGTTATGCAGATACTGTCGCGCCGCAATAAAAATAATCCCGTATTGATCGGAGAACCCGGAGTTGGTAAAACGTCAGTTGTTGAAGGTCTTGCTGCTGCGATCGTCAAGGAGCAAGTACCTCGGTCCCTATTTGGTAAGCGCATTATTGCCCTTGATCTTGCCTCTGTTATTGCAGGCACGAAGTACCGCGGACAGTTTGAAGAGCGCATTAAACGGATTATTGCAGAGGTTAGTGAGGCAAAAGACATTATTTTATTTATTGATGAATTGCATACACTGATCGGTACCGGCGGCTCTCAAGGTTCACTCGATGCTGCAAATATGCTGAAACCGGCGCTTGCCCGCGGTGAAATACAGTGCATCGGCGCTACGACACTCGATGAATACCGTAAGTATTTTGAAAAAGATTCTGCACTTGAGCGCCGTTTTCAGTCTGTATTCATCAAAGAACCTACTCCCGAAGAAACATGTGCTATTCTCGGCGGACTTAAATCAAAATATGAACGGCACCATCATGTTCATTATTCGGATGAAACCATTAAAAAGATTGTCGAGCTTTCTTCCCGCTATCTTTCAGACCGTTTTTTTCCCGATAAAGCGATCGATGTGATGGATGAGGCGGGAGCTTTAAAAAAGATGGATAATACCGAGCTGCCGCAGAGTTTGAATGATCTTGAACAGCGGATTGCTGAACTTTCTCAACAAAAAAATGATTTAGCGGCAACTCAAAATTATGAACAGGCTGCAACGGTACGGGATGAAATCAAGCTGCTTAAAAGTCAGTTGGAAAAAATTAAACTCCGTTGGCTGAATGAAGAAAATGAAGCAGTGCTGGAGGTTGAAACTGCCGATGTCGCCGAAACAATCGCATTGATGACGGATATTCCCATCAAAAGCCTCGGCTCTGATGAGGCAAAGCGGCTTGCGGCAACTGAAACGGAACTGCATAAAACCATTGTCGGGCAAGATGAGGCAATCGGAATTATTGCAAACGCGCTGCGCCGTTCCCGTGCAGGTATTGCTTCCGCAGATCGTCCTATCGGCTCATTTCTCTTCCTTGGACCGACCGGCGTAGGTAAAACACTGCTTGCCAAAGCCCTTGCCGATTTTTTGTTTGGCTCTGCCGATGCCCTTGTCAGAATTGATATGAGCGATTATATGGAAAAACATGCCGCTGCACGTTTAGTCGGCGCTCCGCCCGGTTATATAGGATTTGAAGAAGGCGGTATGCTGACCGAAAAAATCAGGCGGCATCCCTAT
Organism: Treponema sp.; assembly: GCF_052169735.1. Taxonomy (GTDB): domain Bacteria; phylum Spirochaetota; class Spirochaetia; order Treponematales; family Treponemataceae; genus Treponema. Next base: position 13,920 of record NZ_JBQNBW010000009.1, on the reverse strand, counting down.
TCGGTTATTCTGTTCGATGAGATTGAAAAGGCGCATCCTGATGTGTTTAATCTGCTCTTACAAGTTTTAGAGGAAGGAGAGCTGCAGGATAGTCTCGGGCACACAGTCAACTTCCGCAATACGGTCATTATATTTACCGGTAATCTCGGTACGAAGAATCTGCTGAGTGAACCGCTCGGGTTTACCGCTCCGGACAACCGCGCAATCGATTATCAAAGTATGAAAAAATCAGCTGAGCTGGAAGCAAAGAAAGTGTTTAGCCCTGAGTTTTTAAACCGTTTGGATTCTTTGATTGTCTTTACTCCGCTTTCGGAACAAGAAATAGAAGCTGTGTTTGAACTGGAGCTTGCTAAGTTGACTGCCCGCCTCAGCGCCAAGCAGCTTACGGTGCGCTTTAGCGGAGCTGCCCGGTCTTACTGCATCCGGCACGGCTATGATCCTTTGTTCGGTGCTCGTCCAATGCGGCGGCTGCTGCAAACTGAAATTGAAGACGCGCTTGCGGTTAAGATTATCACCGGCGAATTTACAGCTGGAGATACCGCTGCTATCAGTACGGATGGCGATGAGGCTCTTACCATCAGTATTGAAAAAAAGGTACCTCTTGTTACTCAGGCAGCAATTACCTTACTGCCTGAAATTGCGCCGGAACCCCTAAAAGGGTAGGGGGCGTGTAGAAAAGGTTGGTATGGGCGGTACTATGTTTGAATAGAGAGATGTCCCCCATCCATCCTGTATGTTGTACACTGCGGGTCTAAAATAACAGTATCGTGTGTAACAATCAGAACAGCAGTACCGAGTCTGTTTATTTCTTTGACAGCGTGCATTACCCCTGCTGCTGTTTCTGCATCGAGATTTGCAGTAGGCTCATCAGCGATCAAAAGCTGCGGACTGTTCATAAGGGCGCGGGCAATGAGCATCCGCTTTGCTTCTCCGCCGGAGAGGTTATTGGGAAATTCATCTTTGAGGTGTAAGATACCCATCATTTCTAATAAGCTCAATGCCCTGCCTTCCGTATCACCATCTCTGTCAAACAGAAAAAAAGGTACTCGTACATTATCAATCACCGATAGATTGGGCAATGTACCCAGCGATTGCGGCACAAAACCGATTAATTCATTTCGATAATGGCTTTTTTCGCTGTCAGTCATACGGGTAATATCCCTTTCATTAAACATAACGGTACCGCTAGTGGGTTCCAACAGTCCGGCAATCAGATTGAGCAGGGTCGTTTTTCCCGATCCGGAGCGCCCGACAATAAAAACAAAATCAGATCTGTCAATACTCATCTCAACATCTTGAACGGCAAAAAACGCTGAGCCGCTGCGCTGAAATGAACGGGATAATTGATGTGTTTGTAATAACATAGCTTCCTTAAAGTACAACAGTTGAATAAAATATCAGAGCCTTCGGCTCTGTTCCGCGAGGAAATGGTTTATCATATCCGCTAAAACGGATTACGAATCAATTTTGGAAACTGTTGCATTCGTGCACGGAATGCGCACATGTCAACAAGTGATGTTTGCTTGCAAAGCAAACTCGACGTTCACTACCGCCAGGGACGGCGGTGGTTCCATGTAATAGCGATGTTTTTGCATAGCAAAAACTCGTGTTCAAAAATTGACAAGGAGGTCAATTTTTGAACTTGCCAGGGACGGCGGTGATGCCATACAGTAGCAAGGGGCTGTCAAAAAACTTCAGTTTGATAGAATGCATACATATATCCGGTATGTTTACCGCAGAGCTGTTATAGCCTGCAGCTGTTGTATGAATACCTTATTTTTGCTCATTTGTTCTACTGTGAACGGCAGCCGGTACGTCCAATTGGAGCTGCTTACCGTTCCCGGTATGTTGATCCGCTCATCCTGCGCCTTTACCTCAGGGAGCTCATCAAGGATGAGGGCTAACCAATCCTGGATGGGGAAGACAGCAAGGTATGACGGCACTTTCACCAGTGCTGCTAAGAGCGCTGCTGCGAGTTCTTTTGTATATGCCGGTTTTTCTCTTGCAATAGGGCAGAGCCGGGCTTGTACAGCGCTGTCGATTTCTAAGGCCTCATAAAATGAAAGCATTCCCGCATAGTCCAGTTCCTCTTCCCACCATTGCCGCATGGTTGAAGAATCATGCACAGAGGTAACGGCAACTGCTTCCTCAGGATAATCCCGCAATGGTATAAAGGGGCAGCCTTCTTTCGCCCACGAGCGTTCCCACCGGAATACCCGTAAGCTGAAAATATGCAGCTTTTGCAGTACCTCAGGCAGCACCGCTGGGCTTGCACCGAGGTCTTCGGCACAGGGGAGCATATCAACCGAGACACACAGTTCAGACAAAATGCTGTCCGCCTGTTCCTTCCATAGTTCATTCTGCTGGAGATTCTTTTTGTCGGCAAGCGCTGTGAATTGCTGCTTTTCTTCTTCCGAAAGTGAGTGCCATGCGGTGGTATTTTGATAACAATATGCTGCCGTGTACACTGAATCTCCATTCGTATTCTTGCCCGCTTTAACCAGCATCCTATCAGTCCACTTTTGTTTTAAGGCTGTCTCTACTGGGGCTGGTAAGCCGTACCGGCTTAGGTCTGCTTCGCTTTTTATCTCGCTTTTAAAAAGCCATAGTTCTTCATTTCCGATCCTGTCGGCAACCTTATGCAGCAGTCCGTGGGAATACAAATAATCACCGTTTACGGCATCTTGTACAATGCCTGTCCAGATATGAGGTTCCGCTATCCACCGGATACGCTCTTTTGAAAAGCCGGCAGTTACTAAATCGGCAGAGGTTATTTCCGCATAAGGAAGCGGCTTACCTAAAAGTCCGGTTGTCTCTCCTTCCGGAATTGCCCAAATCCTAAAAAAGCCGAGAATATGGTCTAACCGGAATGCATGATAATACTGAGCTGCATGGCGGAGCCGATCCTTCCACCATTGGTAGCCGCTTGCTTTGAGGTTTGTCCAGTTATAAATCGGAAAGCCCCAATTCTGTCCCGCGGGATTATCCCCATCGGGCGGACTGCCTGCACGAAGATCGCTGCGGAAATATTCAGCATGAGCCCAAAGTTCAACAGAATCTTCGTTCATTAAAATAGGAATATCGCCTTTAACTAAAATACCGTTTTGTGCGCAGTGCTGTACTGCTGCTAAAAGCTGCTTATGGAGGTGCATTTGTACCCAGGCATAGAAGAGATGTTCACGTTTTAATGCCGGATCGTTCCACGCTTTTGTGATTTTTGCTGCGGAGGGAAAACGCATAGCAGCCGATTCTTTCCAATCTTTCCATGAAGCATGATAATTCTGACGTTTGATATTTTTGAAGACGGCATATTCAATGATCCATTGATTAGCCTTTATCCATTCGGCAAGCTCGCCGGTATCAGCACTTGCGATAATGGCTGCTTCAGCTTTATTAAATATTTCATGCAATAGTACGTTTTTTTCGTGCAATACCATCCGGTAATCAAAACGGTCCGCCGGCGCTTTGGGCGTACAAACGGTTCGTAACTTCTTTATCTGAGGCTTGAACGTATCTGCTTCCGGTATATCTTCTAAACACACATAAAGCGGATGCAGTGCAAATGCTGAAAGGGCGTTGTACGGGGAGCTATCGGTTCCGGTATCATTGACCGGTAAGAGCTGAATAACCTTCAGCCCTGCTTTTTTGCAAAAGTTTGCAAAAGGGATTAAATCAGAAAACTCTCCCACGCCGCAACTTTTTTTTGTATACAGAGCAGAAACCGGTATAGCAGCTCCGCATAGAGCCTTGTGAAGCGATGAAAATTGCATTGTCTCTCTCCTCAATCGTTCTATATTATGGAGACAGGCTCAAAAAACTCATCCGTGTTTTTTGCTATCTCCATAGCAATACAATGTGTCTAACGCAGCTAAAAAACAGCCGTTTTTAAAGTTCTCCGCCTGTTTTTTGAGCCTTTTTTTGTACTTCTTCCGCTTTACGGGAAATTTTATTCCATACACCTGAAATACCCATTGCTTTTTTTACCGCTTTGAGGGTTTGTGCCGCCTCAGCACGCATCCGCATGGTGCCATTATAGATAATTTCGTCAACAAATCCTGTTTTTGAGGCATAGAAGGCGCGCCGTTCCCGAATGGGTTCAAGGAAGGTATTTAACGCAAAGGCAAGTTTATCTTTTACCTCAACATCGCCGACTTTTCCTTTCCGGTAGCGGTCTTTGAGATCTTCTACCTCTGCTTTATTGGGATTAAAGGCATCGTGGTAGATAAAAACAGGATTGCCTTCAACAGTTCCTGGAACATCGGCACTGGTGCGGTTTGGATCGGTATACATACTGCGGACTTTTTTGATAACGGTTTTTTCATCGTCGCACAGGAATATCGCATTACCCAGACTCTTTGACATCTTAGCCTGCCCATCCGTACCGACAAGAGAGCCGCAATCGCTTACCATCACCTCCGGGATAGGGAATACATCGCCGTACATATAATTAAAGCGTTTTGCAATTTCCCGGGTTAATTCAACATGGCTTTCATTGTCTTTTCCCACCGGCACAAGATGCGCCCTCGGCAGTAAAATATCGGCTGCCTGTAACACCGGATATCCCAGTAAGCCGAAGGGAAGCTCTGAAAGCTGGGCAGCCTTCGCCATATCTTTTATTGAAGGGACGCGCTGCAAGCGGGGTACGGTAACTAAATCACAGAAAAATAAATTGAGTTCGCATACTTCCGGTACCGCTGATTGCAGGTAAATAACCGACTTTTCAGGGTCAATACCGCAGGCAAGGTAATCCAATGCCATCTGCCGCACATTGTCTGTCAAGGATTCGATATATTGTTTTTCAGGTTTAGTTGTAAGGGTATGTAAATCTGCAATGATAAAAAAACATTCAAATTCATCTTGCAGACGGACACGATTCTTTATTGATCCCACATAATGTCCCAGGTGAAGGTTGCCGGTTGGGCGGTCTCCTGTTAAAATTCTTTTTCTTTCCATAATACTAGTAATAATATCATGTTTATCAAGGATAACGCAAGGGGCATACATCGCGAGATATGAACATCTCCCGGGCAGCTCTTTGTGCTTTTTAATTTAATGTGACCGCAGAAATTTGTAAATGATTTTAAAAGATTTCTTATCTAATATCTATTCTAATATCTATGTGATTCGCGAGGGTTCGCCGAATATCCCAGCTCAATAGCATCGGAAGTATTTAAAAACTCAGGGATATCCCAAAAGTTGGTTGCTTTCGGGACATCCCCGGCGAGTTTAAAATTAAGTCTTTCTATAGCAACGACTTAATTTTAAACATCGCATCTACATCTAAGGCAAACCTCTAAAACCCGAAGTTTCTGGACAGCCTCAACTTAATGCCTTTCCTTACACAATAAACCAATAGGCTTGATGTTTTTAGAGGTTCTCTCTTTATTTTACCAGCTCAAAATCTGAATATTCGTTGGTTCCGTCTAAACTATTGATTACGGTATAGCCCGCAGCCGCTAGCTTTTCTGCAACGGCAAAGGAACGGTTACCGGAATAGCAGTAGGTTAATACCGGTTTATCTATCGGCAGTTCTGCGAGTTTTTGTGTGATATTATCTGCATCGCCTGAAATTGCACCTTTTAAGTGAGAGACTGCATAGTCCTGAGGTTTGCGGGCATCGACCACGGAATATTTTCCGGTATTTACCAGCTCCTGCATTTGTTTTCCTCGTATATTCGTTACTTTTGTGAGTGAGGTGTATGAATAAGTGCTGACTCCTGCAGCATTGAAGAGTTTTTTAAATCCGTTTTTCCTGAGGATTTCCGCTGCTGCCTTACTCCGTCTTCCGCTCCTGCAAATTGTGATAATGTTTTTATCTTTTAAATCATCAATTATTCTGAGCTTATTCGATATATCATTTAAACTGATATTGATTGCATAGCGGACATGTCCTTCATCATATTCATTTTTTTCACGGACATCAATGACAAGATATTCCTCTTTTTCTTGTTTATCCGACATGATGTTATCCAATTCGGCACCTTTCATTTCTATGATACCTGTTTGGGGGGCGCTGCTCTGTTTTGCACAGGCAGCCTCACACACTGCAATAAATACTGCTGCAATTAGTACTGCTGTTCGTACTGCAATGTTGTTTCTTACTTTGTTCATTAAAAACTCCTCTAAAAAGTCAAAAAGACTCGTCGGGCATCTCTAAAAATCTAACCGAGTTTTTAGAGATGCCTTATTGACTTTCGATTGATTTTTTACATACGTCCGTACCGAAGTAAGACGTGCGTATTAAACCTGTTCGGAAACTTATGTTTCTGAACAGGTTACCTTGAAATACGATGTTCTAAATCATGCAATTTAGAACTCATCGACCTATTCGAAAACGCAGTTATCGAATAGACCTAGTATATACAAATTTGTGCTTGAGCAAACTCTGCTAAAAGAAAAGCCGCGTTGTTTGTTTGTAAGGTTCCTCATGCAACCTCCTTATATCTATCTATCCGCAGCTGCCGCATGAGCCGCAGGTACTGCATGGACTGCTGCCAAGAGGTACCCGGGTGTCGAATACCTGCCGTTCAAAGGCTTGCCCTGTTTCTGTTACCGCAAGTCCGCCTTGGGCGGTTTCACGAAGCGCAGCAGGGAGTCCGTCGCCGACTTGCTTGAGAGCTTCTATCGTTTCGTCAGCGGGAATAGCGCTTTTAATGCCTGCAAGTGCCAGTTCCGCAGCGGTAAAAGCAAGCGTAACGCCGGAGGCATTTCTTTTGATGCAGGGAATTTCCACGAGACCTGCAACGGGATCGCATACTAGTCCCAAAATGCACTTGAGCGCTATGGCTACGGCATGTGCTGCCATCTCCGGTGTACCGCCTAAGAGTTCTACAATGCAGGCTGCTGCCATTGCGGAAGCAGTGCCGCATTCAGCTTGGCAGCCTCCCGAAGCACCTGCTATTGATGCCTTGTTGGCAACCACCATGCCGATAGCTCCGGCGGTAAACAGCGAGAGAACCGCTTCTTTCCGCGGAACACCGCGTATTTTTATGAGAGAACCCAATGCACCGGGGAGAATCCCGCATGAACCGGCTGTAGGCGTTGCAACAATTTTCCCCATCGCAGCGTTTATTTCTGAGACCGCCATTGCCATCTGAATAGCGTTAGACATAAGGTCGCCGCAGAGGTGCTTGCCTTGGGTAATTGTCTGCTTTAGCCGGTACGCATCCCCGCCGGTGAGTCCGCTTGTAGATTTAACCCCCGGTTTACTGCCGTTTTCAATCGCTTCCAGCATAACCGTCAAGTTTTCTTCCATTTTCCGGATGAGTGCGTCTTCCGGTTGTTCAAGCTGCGCAGCCTGATCTTCTAATACAATTTCCCGGATGCGTTTATGCCGGGCTTCCGCTGTTGTATATAATTCGCTGATAGATTCATAACTAAGCATCGCTGTCTCCTCTTGTATAGTAAACCTGTTCGGTAACGCGGTTATCGAGCAGGTCTATTGATGCACTGCTCTATTTTAAAATGGTCTGACAAAAATCACTTTGGTAACACCGGGTATTTTTTCGATAGCGGTTTGCAAATCTTCACCAAGAGAGCGTCCATCGACCTGCAATGTCATAATTGCCGTTCCTCCCTTTTTATCCCGTGCAAGGTTAAACTTATAGACATTAAGCTGATACTGAGCCATCAATGCGGTTACAGCGGCGATCATTCCCGGAATATCATGGTGTACTACGATAACGGTGGGGGATTGCCCGGTGATTTTTACTTCCCTGCCGTCTATGTGGGTAATAATGATGTTACCGCCGCCGACGGATGCTCCTTGGACACAGACCGTTTTTCCGCTGGCATCAGTGAGGGTGATTTCTGCCGTATTCGGATGAGCATCGGGGATGACAGTTGGTTCAAACGTGATGGCAAGCCCGCTTTCTTCGGCTATTTGCAGGCTTTTTCTGATCCGTTCATCATCGGTTTGCATACCCATAATCCCGGCTGCGAGTGCCCGGTCTGTTCCGTGTCCTTTGTATGTTTGTGCAAAGGAGCCGTGCAGTCTGATATATGCCTTTACTGCAGGAGTACCGAGCAGCAGCCTGCTCATTAAACCGATTCGTACCGCCCCGGCAGTATGGGAACTGGAAGGTCCAATCATAATAGGACCGATTATATCAAATACGTTCATCCGTAATTCTCCTTTTCCTTTCAGTATAGCAGAAAATGAATAATTGAGGAATGAGAATGTTTAATGAAGTTTCAGTTTAGGGTGGATTCTTTGCAGAGGTCATTCCTACCCTTGACCTAATATCAGCTTGCGCATACACTCTATACCAATGAGAAAGAGAACTATTGCCGTTTATGGTCTAGCGCTGATATATGAACTATGCAAGGTGTTCTATATCGCTGCAGCTTCCTTCCATTCTAAACCGGAGATATTACTCTTTCGGTATATTGAACTGGCAGCAGTTTGTGTGCCGGTGTTGCCGTGGCTGATGTTAGCGCTCAATGAAAAAGCTTTTTATTGGGCGCTGTATGCAGCCGCATTATGTAAATTATCGTCCGTATGTGCACAGTTCCTCTATATTTTTCACAGAGGATTTGCTATAATGGAAATTATATTTACTTCAGTACAAAAAGACGGCAGCCTTGATTTTTCAAGAGAAGTATTCTTTTTTCTAGCGGCTGATACGGTACTGTTGTTTTACTCGTTTATGAAGGGGAGTGTATATCATGCAAATAATACCGGTTGCTAGCGGAAAGGGCGGGGTAGGGAAGAGCCTTCTATCTGCAAATCTTGCAATTGCACTCGGACAAGCAGGAAAAAGTGTTCTCATTGCCGATTTGGACTTAGGCGCTTCAAATTTGCATTTAGTACTTGGGCAGCAATCGAATGCACATGGAATCGGTACTTTTTTATCAGGAAACTCGTCGTTTGAAGATATTATTATAAAAACCGGCTATCCAAACGTTCGTTTTATTCCCGGCGACTCTGAAATTCCGGGTTTTGCAGCCTTAAAAGCAGTCGATAAAAATAACTTGATCAAGCAGATGCTCAAGGCAAACACCGATTATCTTATTCTTGATCTTGGCGCCGGTACTCACTTAGGAATATTGGATTTTTTCCTGTTATCTCCTCAAGGTATTGTGGTTACGGCTCCGTCGGTAACGGCAACCTTGAATGCGTATCTTTTCTTAAAAAATGTAGTATTCAGAATGCTGTATAGCGCTTTTAAGCGGAACAGCGCAGGATTTAAGTACCTTGAAAAACTGAAATCGGATTCTTCTTCAATGCAGCGGATGTACATACCGCGTATTGTTACTGAACTTGAGAAAGTTGATCCAAAAAATACCGAACTTTTTTATTCGCACTTGCAAATGTTTAAACCTCGGCTTATTATGAATATGCTGGATGATCCTAAGGATGCCGATAAGGCGCTGAAAATCCGCCGGTCGTGTCAAGAATACCTCAATATCAACCTTGAGCACCTTGGGGTAATTTATCGGGATAGTATTCAAGATACGGCTCTCGCATCCCGCTTGCCGGTTATCGTATATAAGCCGCAGGCAATGGTTTCGCAGGCTATTTACCGGATCGCTGATAAAATCCTGCAATCGGAAACCGATACATTCCAAGATATGACAGCTTATGCTGAATATGCAGATGAGAGCTTTCAATCTGCGGAGCTGGAGGCAGAAACGGATTTCCGTTCAAAGATGGGCTATATAGAAGACCTCCTCGGCACGGATGCGCTGACAATGAGTGATATTGCCGAAATGCTTAAAACCCAGCAATATGAGATTTCCGTCTTAAAAAAGGAAAATACCTTATTAAAACGGAAAATTAAAATAGCCCTTGAACAAGGTTATCGTGTGTAATGCGGTTATACTATGAATTGGACTATTAAACAAAACGATCACAACAAAAAGTGGTATTTTTCGGTTAGCGGTGTAGAAAGTGCGGATTGTGTTTTTCCTCAATATGAGGAGATGAAAGCGCGGGCTGTACAAGCAGGTGTTCCTGCTGAGAATCTTATCAATGCTCGGCAATTTGAGCGTTATCTTGATAAGATTGTATATGGAAAAACCCTGCCTATTCCGCTCGAAATAGAACTCGATCCTTCTTTTGACGCACGGCTTATCATAGAATCCGATAAGACAAAAGCGGTACTGTATATCAGAAAGGCAAAGGATGCTCCTCATTCGGTTGATAAAAAATTGATCACCAATATGCTCAACAACAGCGGTATAGAAAATATCGATTTTAAGTCTTTGGATGAAAAAATTACAGCGTTTTCTGCTGCCGCTGAACGTGAAATTGAATTGGTTGTAGCTGAAGGTATTCTGCCTCAGAGGGGAAAAAACAGAACGCTGATTCCTCATATAACAAAGCTGCAGAACGAACAGGCCGCGGCGCTTCGAAAAAAACTCATTCATGCGGTAGAGACTGCGCGGGAACAAGCTCAGGTTATTTATGATAAGGACTTTCCGCTCTCGGAAGCTCAGTATCTTGCTGTAGCCGCAAAGAATGATTTGCTCTTTGAGTTTTCACAATCTGAAATAGGTGAAGACGGGATGGATATTTACGGTAATCCTATCCCCGGTCTACCCGGTAATGACCCTTTTGTACTCGATTTACGCAATGTTGAACAGACAAATGATCACCTAAAAGCAGCTTGCAGCGGTATTTTGCTTTTAGCTCAAAACAATGAAGGGCTGAAGTTGCGGATTATTCCGTATAAAGATGCCGAGGTTAAAGCGGTTATCAGCGAAGACAATATGGAAGCGATATTGGTGATGGAATCCGGGAAGGGGGCAGGCAGCCGTTTATCTCTCTCGCAGCTTAAAAAAGCGCTTGAAGCGGTGAATCTTCCTGAGAATCGATATTCCGACGATATACTGAAAGATGCCATGTACGAAGCCCATTTATCATCAAGAGCTATTGAGTTTACAGTGAGTAGGGGGATAGAGCCGGTTGCTCCTCATTCATATAAGTTTGACTGGAAAGTTCAGTTTGGGCATTCCAATACCGTTTCAGTAAAGCGAGGTGACGTATTACTTGAAACAACCTTGTTGGAAGCTGGGGAAAAAGGAGTTGATGTTTTCGGTAATATTATTGAAATAGATAAAGCCGAGGTACTCAAACTTCCTCAAACCGATACAACGGTTAGGTCAACACAAGATGGAAAAAAAGTAGTTTTCACAGCAGCTGCCGCCGGTGAATTTGTGAAAAGTACCGAAATGCTTAAAATTCTTAATTCCAAGACAATTTCAACTGACGTAAATAATGAAACCGGCGATATTCTGTTTGCTGGAGATATTATTGTCAATGGAAATATCGATGCAAACCGGAGTATAAAGGCTGGCGGCTCGTTAACGGTCAATGGAGATGCTGGAATATCGCTTTTATATACAAAGGAATCTCTTTTAATGAACGGCGGAATACGTGGAGGGAGCCGCGGTACAGTGTGGACAAAAAATACCATGGCGCTCCATTTTGCAGAAACAGCCCGGCTTTTTGCTGGGGGAAATATTTATATTGATGATTATTGTTTCCGCTGTGTGGTTAAGACAAACGGTGAATTGGCGATTTCCGGAGAACCGGGAAGTTTTATCGGCGGGAATGCTCATGCAGCCCGCGGTATGAAGGTACGGAATTTAGGTGACTATAAAACAGTCCGTACCATTATATCTTTTGGACAGGATTATCTGATTAAAGACCGGATTGAGGTATACGAGAAACAAACCCAGGAAAATCTCGCAGCGCTTGCACGGATCGAATCTGAATTGGAGAATCCTGCAACACCGGCTGACCGAATCCAAGAATTGCGAGAGCAAAAAGTGATTTTACTGAAATCAAACACGGCTCTCGGCATTAAGATTTTTAAGCTCAAAGAGCATTTTGAATCCCATATTCCTTCGGCAGTAAAAATCACCGGAACAGTATATCCGGGCGTTATCTTAGAAAGTCACGGAAGATATTATGAGGTGCGGGAGCCTACTTCCCATGTTGTTTTTACCTTTGACCCTGAATTGGGCAGGATAATCTGTAAGCCGATTGACGAAAAACCGGCTAAAGAACAGTCGTCGGTGTTAACAGAGCTGGAGTAGAGACGGTTATCAAAGATTTTCTGCGGAGTTTTATATGATTTGTGCTATTCAATATCCGTCGTGGATTAAGCCTGAGGTTATTCCCGGTTTTCCCTTTCTACGATGGTACGGGCTGATGTACCTTGTTGCCTTTTCCATTGCGTTTTTGCTCTTCCGGGTGCAGGTAAAAAAAGGTGAATTACAGAAGTATGCTCAGAGCGAAAAAGCCATCGCTGATGAGGATATTGTTGATTTTTTTACATGGTCTTTATTCGGTTTGATGATCGGCGCACGGGTGTTCGCGACGCTTGTGTATGAACCGACGTGGCAGTATTGGCAAAAACCGTGGCTGATATTCTGGCCCTTTTCCGAATCGCGGGAATGGACGGGTTTACAGGGGATGTCGTATCATGGCGGCTTTATCGGCTGCCTTATCGGGGCTTTTTTATGGACAAAGCGGCATAAGCAGCCTTTTTTCGCTTGGGCTGATACCGCTGCTGCCGGAATCCCGCTTGGCTACACATTCGGCAGAATAGGAAACTTTCTGAATGGGGAACTCTACGGCAGAATAACCGCAAGTCCTATCGGAATGCTCTTTCCGTCGGTACCCTTCTATGACTGTTTCCCGGTAAAAGAGCCGTGGGTACAGGAATTTGCTGCAAAAGCAGGACTGACCATACAGGAAGGTGCGCAGTATATCAATTTGCCCCGTCATCCCAGTCAGCTGTATGAAGCGCTTTTTGAAGGGGTGCTGCTCTGGGTTGCTATATGGCTTATCAGGAATAAGAAACCGTTTAATGGCTTCCTATTCTTTTTTTACACCATGGGCTATGGAGTTGTCCGTTTCTTTATAGAGTATTTCCGCCAGCCTGATTATGAACTTGGGTTTAGAATTACTGCCGCTGCTGATGAGGCAAATATTTATCTGTTCAATTCATGGAAAAATATTTCTACCGGTCAAGTTTTCTGCTTTATCATGATAGCAGGCGCATTGATTTGTATGGGAATATTAGCTCGATACAGTAAGCGGACAAAGAAGTATGCGTAATGGTCTTTTGTCTAAGCCCCGCAATGAAACGGTTTATACTTTTCCTCTTTTTTCTGCCGGTGTGCGGGTTGGGTATGCTGTTATGCTCATCTGCATTATTGCAGCCTCCGCGGTGATGTATTATGAGCAGAAGCATATACCGGTTTTGGGCATAATTTTAGGCTGTTTTTCGTTTTTTGTACTGTGCTATAAAGATCAGTGGCAGTTCAACTGTACAGCACAACGTCTTGAATATACCATCGGATTCATTTTTCTTGCCGGTAGAAAACGATATACCTTTGCCGATATCGAAACAACCGAAACAGAATATTTTACCAAAGGTAAAACATCATTTATGAAGTGTATTATCTGCTTTTCCAATGGGGAGAAAAAAACGATAGCCCTGTTTCCGGTGCGGAAAACCGCATTGAAACGGCAGTGGGAAGCAGTTTCAATGTTGTTCCAAAGTAGAAAAATGTCAACCGATGTATGAATAGGGCATCTTTTAAAAACTCAGGTATAGTTTTTAAAAGATATCTCATCGGCAAAACTGATAACGCGCCTTTTTGATAAGTAGCGATATTTTTGCTTTGCCAAAATTCGCGTTCAAAAATTGACAAAAAGGTCAATTTTTGAACTTGCCGCGGATGGCGGTAATTCCACTAGGAACCACCTGCATCCGTGCCGGATCGCACACACAGTGCGAAACATTGAGTAATACGCACAAATCGCGTCGGGGGTGTTGATTTCTTGTGTAAAATCGTATATTACTACTTGACAGATTATCAAAAAATCACTACAATACAAAACATATTTACGCCAACTTAGCTCAGCTGGCCAGAGCACGTGATTTGTAATCTCGGGGTCTA